>JADHRE010000001.1 GCA_016777595.1 Candidatus Pelagibacter sp. | reverse complement strand
TCTTCAGCTTTAGACATAATTGTTTTTATTCTTTCGGCTGCATTTTGGCTAAGTTTTATAATTTGTTCACTCATAAATTTAATTCTAATTTTGCTGCTTCAGACATTTTATCTTTAGTCCATGGGGGGTTCCAAACTAATTTTAAGTCAACATCATCAACACCAGCAAGCTTTAGTATATTATCTTTAACCATTTTAGGCAAACTTTCGGCTACAGGACAATTTGGTGAAGTTAAGGTCATTTCTATTGTTACCTTTTTAGCATCTTTGACGTCTATTTTATAAATTAAACCAAGTTCATATATGTTTACTGGTATTTCTGGATCATAAATCTTCTTAATCTCTGTAACAATTTTCTCTTTTAAGTCTGTCATTTTTTTTCTATTGCTGAGAGTAATGTATGCCACGCCATTGTGGCACATTTGACCCTCATTGGAAATTCTTGAACACCTGACAAAGAGGCTATAGTAGTAATTTGGTCTGCAGTTAAACTATTAATAGTAATCTTTGTTTTATTTTTGATCATCTTTATAAAATCCTCACTAATTTTTTTAATAAACGATAAATCTTTTCCCTTTACTGTTTCAGTAAGAATAGATGCTGAAGCTAAAGATATTGCACAACCTTCTCCTTCAAAACTTAAATTTTCAATTTGTTTATCTTTATTAAGTTTTAAATAAATATGAACTTTATCACCACACAATGGATTGTGTGCTTTTGCATCATTAGTAAAACCTTCACACTTGCCTTTGTTTCTAGGGTTTTTTCCGTGATCTAAAATTATTTCTTGATATAGCTCTTTAAGTTCCATCTAAATCTGAAATACCTTCTGGCAATTTTTAATTGCATCCGATAATTTATCTATATCTTCTTTGTCGTTATAAACTCCAATAGAAGCTCTTGCAGTAGCATTAATGCCAAGTTTGTCATGTAAAATTTGACAGCAATGATGTCCAGCTCGTATTGCAACTCCGTCTTCGTCAAGAATAGTTGCTATATCATGAGGGTGAATATCTTTTAAGGTAAAACATAAAACGGATCCTCTACTTTTTGGATTTCCAATAATTTTAATTGAGTTATTTTTTCTTAATTTTTCTAAACCATATTCTAAAATTTCATTTTCATGTGAAGCGATATTGTTAATACCTAATTTTTCAATAAAATTTAATGACTCTGCAAAAGAAACGACTTCTGCAGTTTGCATTGTTCCAGCTTCAAATTTTGTATTTTCCTCCGCAAAAGTAATATCTTCTTTTTTTACCTCATTAATCATTCCTCCACCTCCTTGATACGGAGGTAAATCGTCTACCCATTTTTTTTTCATGTATAAAATTCCAAGGCCATTTGGTCCGTACATTTTATGGCATGAAATTGCGTAAAAATCACAATCAATTTTTTGCATATCTATATTACAATGTGGAGCTCCTTGGGTGCCATCTATCAAAACGGGAATATTTTGTTCTTTTGCAAGATCAACAATTTTTGTAATAGGTAAGATGGCTCCTGTTACATTTGATATGTGTGTTATAGCAATAATTTTTGTTTTATCGGTTATTAAATTTTTAATTGAATTTATTTCGACATCCCCATCTTCATTAACTGGAGCAAATTTAATTATTGCCCCCTTTTCAGATCTCAAGTAATGCCATGGAACATAATTTGAGTGGTGCTCTAGTTCAGTAATTAAAATTTCATCTCCTTTATTGATATGTTTTTTTCCAAATGATGATGCCACCAAATTAATTGACTCGGTCGCACTTTTAGTGAAAATTATTTCTTCCCTATGTTTAGCATTTAGATATTTTTGGACTTTATCTCTAGTAGCTTCAAATCTATTTGTGGCTTTAACCGCTAGAGTATGAACGCTTCTTCCAACATTTGAGAACTCGGTTTCATAAAAGTTTGAAATCTTGTCAATTACCAACTTTGGTTTTTGTGAAGAATTTGCACTATCGAGATATACCAAAGGTTTCCCATTAATTTTTTGAGAAAAAATTGGAAATTCTTTTTTTATATTTTTAATATCCATGAATTTGACTCTCTAATTTTTTTAATAAAAATTTTTTCAAATTGTTTTCGTTCAATTTTTCAAGAACTTCACATAAAAAACCATTAATCAGCATTTGATACGCTTCTTTTTCTGGAATACCTCTAGATTTCAAGTAGTGAATGGATTCTAAATCAATGCTTCCCGATGTTGATCCATGAGAACATTTAACATCATCAGCATAAATCTCTAATTCTGGTTTTGCATTAAATTCAGCTTTATCATCTAAAATTAAAGCTCTACTTAATTGATATGCATCAGTTTTCTGAGCTATATTTTTTACAAAGATTTTTCCCTGAAAAACGCCTTTACTTTCATTGTTTAAAACATTTTTTATTTTTTGATAACTTTGACAGTTTGGAGTGTTGTGATTTATGAGCGTTTTAATTTCTTGATGCTCATAATTTGATAGATTTAAAGCTGAAAAAATATTACTGCTGGAATACTCTGCGTTGTGATTAACTTCGATATCAAATTTGTTGAGTTTCAAGCCTGATGAAAGAATATAATTTTCTAAATTAGAATTTTTTTCTAAGTCGTTTTTTAAATATTTATAAAAATAAGCATTGTTTTTTGAATTGTTTATAAAAATACTTTTCAAAGATGAATTCTTTTTTAATTTTATATCATCGATAGTATTAATTATAAAATTTTCTTTAGAATTATTGTCTACAAAATTAATTAAAGTTAATTCTGAATTTTCATTTAAAATTATTAAATTTTTATTATTGACTATAGTCTCTTTCAAAGAATTAGAAAAATAATTGTAAATAACTAAAGGCTTTTTAAATTTATAGTTTTTAGAAATTTCTAGTGAAAAACCGTCTTTAGCTAAAGCGTTATTTAAAAAATTTAACGTATTTTCTCTATATAAAATTATTTCATTTTTATAATCAAAATTACTAATTAAAATTTTATCTTTTTCTTCATGATCAAAATTTTTAGATATAAGTTTTCCATTTACTAAATAAATAAAATTATGCTCAAATTCATTAATAGGATTGAATGGTTTTTCATCTGGTATTAATTCTGTGTTAACAATATTGGTAAAGTTTTGACCTAATATAAAATTTAAATCTGTAAATTTCCAGTCTTCATCTTTTTTGCTAGGAAAACCATTAAGATAAAAAAGTTCAAGATTTTTTTTTCTTAATATTTTTTCTTCTGAAGAAAGATTTTTAATTTTATTTATTTTGAAATCGTAAAACTGCTGCATTTAACTTAAACTTGTATAACCTGTTTTCTCTAGCTGGAGTCCTAGATTTGCATCACCAGTTTTGACAATTTTTCCATTTGATAAAACATGTATAAAATCTGGCTTTATATAATCTAAAAGTCTTTGATAATGAGTGATTATCAAGAAAGCATTATCTTTATTCTTATATGAATTCACTCCATCGGCTACTATTTTTAAAGCGTCTATATCTAATCCTGAGTCTGTCTCATCTAAAATTGAAAGTGTAGGTTCTAGTAATTTCATTTGTAGTATCTCGTTTTTTTTTTTTTCTCCTCCTGAAAAACCTACGTTAAATTGACGAGATAAAAATTTTTCATCAATTCCAAGTTCTGAAGCTTTTTCTTTTATTAATTTTAAAAAAGTCAAGGTATCCAGTTCTTTTTCACCCTTTGCTTTTCTAACTGCGTTTAAAGAAGTTTTTAAAAATATATTTGTATTTACTCCTGGTATTTCCAAAGGATATTGAAAAGCTAAAAATATTCCTTTCTGAGCTCTTTCCTCTGTAGAAATATCATTAAGTCTTTCTCCATTAAATTGAATATCTCCTTTAGTTATATAACCATTCTTGCCTGATAAAACATTTGCTAATGTACTTTTTCCTGAACCATTAGGGCCCATAATCGCATGAACTTCTCCTGGTTTTATATTTAGATTTAAGCCTTTTAAAATGTGCTTATTGTCAATAATGGTCTCTAAATTTTTGATATTTAACATGTTAACCAACGCTTCCTTCTAAGCTAATCGCTACAAGTTTTTGAGCTTCAACAGCAAACTCCATAGGGAGTTGTTGAAGAACTTCTTTGCAAAATCCATTAACTATAAGGCTTACAGCTTCTTCTTGATCTAATCCCCTTTGATTACAATAATAAAGTTGTTCCTCATTTATTTTTGTAGTTGTTGCTTCATGTTCAATTATTGAAGTTGAATTGTTGTTCTTTATATAGGGAATAGTGTGCGCTCCACATTTATTACCCATCAATAACGAGTCGCATTGAGTATAGTTTCTTGAATTAATTGCTTTATTTTTAATGTCAACAAGACCTCTGTACATATTGTCTGCGTTACCTGCGGATATTCCTTTTGAGATTATTTTACTTTTAGTATTTTTTCCTAGATGTATCATCTTAGTTCCCGTATCTGCTTTTTGAAAGTTGTTTGTTATTGCTATAGAATAGAATTCACCAACTGAATTATCACCTTGTAAAATGCAACTTGGGTATTTCCAGGTAATAGCAGAACCTGTTTCGACTTGTGTCCATGAAATTTTAGAGTTTTTTCCTCTGCAAGCACCTCTTTTAGTAACAAAATTATATATACCTCCTACACCCTTTTCATCACCTGGATACCAATTTTGCACTGTCGAATATTTTATTTCTGCATCATCTAAAGCTATTAACTCTACATTTGCAGCATGAAGTTGATTTTCATCTCTCATTGGAGCCGTGCATCCTTCTAAATAACTTACATAACTTCCTTTGTCAGCTATAATTAAAGTTCTCTCGAACTGACCAGTTTCTGACGCATTAATTCTAAAATAAGTCGAGAGTTCCATAGGACACTTGGTGTTCGGAGGAATATAAACAAATGATCCATCGGTGAAAACTGCTGAATTTAAAGTAGCAAAATAATGGTCACTCAACGGTATTACAGAACCAAGATATTTTTTTACAAGCTCTGGGTGTTTCTGTATCGCTTCTGATATTGAACAAAATATTATTCCTTGTTTTGTTAACTCATCCTTAAAAGTTGTGGCAACTGACACTGAGTCAAATACAGCATCGACAGCTATCCCATTTAATCTTTTTTGTTCAACTAATGGTATTCCAAGCTTTTTATAAGTTTCTAAAATTTTAGGATCAATTTCTTCTAAACTTTTAGGTTTTTCAGAGGTACTTTTAGGTGCAGAATAATAGTATAGGTCTTGATAATTTATATTTGGGTACTTTGGCTTTTGCCAATTAGGTTCTTTTAATACTTGTAGTCTTTTAAAAGCCTTTAATCTCCAATCTAACATCCATTCAGGTTCTTTTTTAATATTTGAAATAAATTTTATTGTTTCTTCATTAAGTCCTTTTGGAGCTCTAATGTTTTCAATATTAGTTGTAAAACCATACTTGTAATCCTGAGTATTTTTTAGATCTTCTGTTTTCATTTAAATAAAACTTGGTTTTTTTTAATTAAATCTTGTAGTTTAACTTTTTCAAAAAAATTATTTATATGTTGATCAAGTTGATCCCATAAATTATGAGTAATACATTTCGAGTACTTATTATTACACCCTTTTTTTGACTCCTTTTTGCAATTAAGTGTTTTTACCTCTTCATCAACTGCTGAAATTATATTTGATATTTTGATTTCTTCGGGTTGAAATTCTAACAAATACCCCCCTTTTGCCCCCCTTACACTTTTAACAAGTTTATTGTTTTTAAGTTTAATGAATATTTGCTCTAAGTAAGGAAGTGAAATATTTTGCCTGATCGAAATATCAGTCAGACTAACTGGACCTTTGTCTTTAAATAAAGCTAAGTCAGCCATCGCCATAACTGCGTATCTTCCTTTAGTGGTTAATTTCATAGATAATTGTTGTAATATAGCATTTATATTCAAATTCCTACTAATTTAGTATGAATTAAAAAAAATTATTTGCCGCATAAAAACATGTTATAAAACAATACTTTTTTTTAAAAATAATAATCATTATCAATTATGAAAACTAAAAGTTTAGAAATATTTATACCTGGACCCGCAGGAAGACTAGAGGCAAAATACTATAAAAATCCCAAATTTGGATCACCAGTAGCAATCGTGTTACACCCTCACCCTCAATATGGAGGTACTATGAATAATAGAATAGTACAATTATTGTATAATATTTTTCTAGAAAATGGTTTTTCAGTCATCAAACTAAATTTCAGAGGGGTGGGAAAAAGTGATGGAGTTTTTGATAACGGGCAAGGAGAGCTGTCCGATGCAGCTGCGGCATTAGATTGGATCGAGAGGCAAAATTTAGATTATAGCCAATGTTGGGTTTCAGGGTTTTCTTTTGGTTCGTTAATCTGCATGCAGTTAATTATGAGAAGGCCTGAAGTTAATAATTTTATCGCTGTATCGCCTCAGCCTAATGTGTACGATTTTTCTTTTTTAGCTCCTTGCCCTACATCAGGACAAGTGGTCTATAGTGAGAATGATGAACTCGTAACAAAAGAAAGTATCGATGAGTTAGATAATAGAATAAAAAATCAAAAAGGCGTAGAGGTTATTTTTTCAAAAATAAAAAACTCCAATCATTTTTTTAAAAATAAAGAAAAAGAATTGTCACTAGAAATCGAAAAATATCTTAAAGAGAAAACAGCTTTAATTTAATTTTTTATAAGTTCTCCTCCTAAAGAAGGTTTAATACATCCTGTCGTGGATGGAAAAGTTATAGGAATTTTTAATAACGATCTAATCGCCAAAAAAGCAAAAGCCTGAGACTCAATAAAATCACCATCCAATCCAAAATCATCTATAGACTTTAAAAAAATATTTTTTAAAGTATTATTCTTTATTTTTTCAATAAGTAATTTATTTTTTCTACCACCTCCACATAAAATCACTTGCCAGGTTTTATTTTTTTCCACTGATAAAAGCGAAAATAATGTCGTTCCTATAACTCTTGCTGTGAAATCTGTTAGGGTTGCAGCTCCATCTTCAAGAGAGAGACCTCTTGCGAAAGAAACATCAAAGTCATTTGTATCAAAAGATAATTTATTTTGATTTGCGCTATTAGCAAATAATTCTTGAGCCTGTTCATAAATAATCTTGTTTGTTCTTCCTGAAGAGGCTAAAAGTCCATCTCGGTCAAATTTATATTTAGAGTTTTTTCTTACCCATGAGTCAATCAAGCAGTTGCCTGGCCCAATGTCTCTACTTCTAAATCCATACGTTCCTACTGGTTCATCTACAATAGTTACATTGGATATTCCCCCAATATTTAAAATACACGTTGGTAAATTTAATTCAAGCTGAGTTGCAATTAGTTGATGAAATATTGGTGTTAGAGGTGCGCCTTCTCCACCATTTAAAGTATCATTTTTTCTAAAATTATAAATAATTTTTTTTTTCGTTAGTTGTGATAATAATTTTCCATCGCCAAGTTGACTAGAGATCTTTTCTTTTGAGTTGTGGTAAATAGTTTGACCGTGAAAACCTATTAAATCTACTTGTGTATTTTCTGTAGTTTCTTTAACCACTTTTGCGTGAAATAAGGTAATTTTTCTCTCTAGTTCCTTTAAGTCTTTTTTTAAAACTTTAAGATCATTGGCATTATGTATCTTTTCTTTTAAATTATGAATTTTTTGGTAAATACTGCTATCATATTCAAAATACTTGTTTTTTATAAGATTATATTTAGTCTCTCCATTTGATTGTATTATTGATGCATCAACGCCATCTCCAGAAGTGCCGCTCATCAAACCTAGAGATATGTAGTCTTTAATCATAATTATATTTATTTATATTAATTTTTGTATAATAGTATTTTTGACAATTTGTACTATGAAAAATAAATTTTTATTAGAGATGAAATCTCGTGGATATCTTAATCAATGTACTGATTTTGATAAATTAGAGGAAATCTGTAATAAAAGAACAATTTCTGGATACATCGGGTTCGATTGTACAGCAAGCAGTTTACATGTTGGCAGTTTGTTGCAAATTATGATTTTAAGATTAATGCAAAAACATGGCCATAAGCCAATAGTCCTTTTGGGTGGAGGCACAACATTAATTGGCGATCCATCTGGGAAAGACTCAACAAGAAGAATTTTAGAACAAGAAGAAATTAATAATAATATTAAAAGTATAAAAAAAGTTTTCAATAAAGTTTTAAATATATCAAATGAAAAAGTCGCTCCAATATTTGTAAATAATGCCGATTGGTTGACTAAACTTAATTATATTCAATTTCTTAGAGATATAGGTAGCAACTTTACAATTAATAAGATGCTTGCTTTTGACAGCGTTAAAATGAGATTGGATAGAGAACAATCTCTAAGTTACATGGAATTCAATTATATGATTTTGCAGGCATATGACTTTTATGAATTATTTAAAAGTAAAGACTGCATACTACAAGTGGGCGGATCAGATCAATGGGGTAATATTGTAAATGGAGTAGATTTAATCAGAAGAAAATTACAAAAAGATGTATACGGTCTTACTTCTCCGTTAATTACACTCGCTTCTGGTGCTAAAATGGGAAAAACTGAAAAAGGGGCGATTTGGTTAAATGAAGATTTGTTATCTCCCTATGATTATTGGCAATTTTGGAGAAACACAGATGATAGAGATGTGAAAAGATTTTTAAATTTTTTTACCGAAATTGATCCAATAGAAGTTGATAGAATTTTAAAAAATGAAAAAAATATTAATAATTTAAAAATTTTATTGGCCAACGAAGCAACTAAAATACTTCATGGAGAGTCTGTGGCAAAGAAAGCTGAACAAACTGCAAAAGTTACTTTCGAGGGAGGTGGCTTTGGATCAGAATTGCCTGAAATAATGGTCAACTCAGATACAATAAAAAAAGGAATAAGTATTTTAGACTTAATTGCAAGTAATAACATTTTATCTTCAAAAAGTGAGGCACGTCGGGTGATAGCAAATAAAGGTTTAAAAATTAATAACATTGTAATTGAAGATGAAAGAAAAATTTTTTATTTAAACGATTTCAAAAAAAATTCTCTAAAACTCTCATTAGGAAAAAAAAAACATTACATTATAAAAATTATTTAGTTTTTTTTTCAATAATTTTTTGTATAAATCTTGGCGTTAGCGTCCTAATTGGATTTATTGAAGTTTTTATTTTACCCTCTGGGCCTTTCATTTTAAAGCTTATACCAAATAAACCCTCACCGATATCTTTTGGTATTATGATATTTCCAATTAGGGGAATTTTGGATAGCATCTTATTTAATGTTTTAGCAGGCACCAAAGTTCCTCTTAAACTGGTCATTCCATTTAAATCTTGATAGCCGTCCATTAAAACCGAGATGCTAGGGCCTAAAGCTAATATTTCATTAAATTTTATAAAATTTTTACTTTTTTCCATATTAATTTCTAATGTATCAAATGATAACCCTTCTCCTTCAGCTAGGTCTGCTAAACCGCCAAGGTCAGCAAGAGATAATAATTTTATTACTCCTGGAGCATTAATTAATTTAAAGTTTTCAATTTTTAGCTTTGAATTTGAATTGGCACTATTAATAACTGATGAAAAAAATAATTTGCCTCCTGAAAGACCTTTAAAAAAACTAAACTCAGATAAAAGTGGTTTTGTTAAATCTGAATAAATTTCTAAATATTTTTTCTCACTATTTATATCTTTTTTCATTGTTATATCTAAATAATTGTCCTCTCCAAAATCTCCTTTTGAAGAGATTTTTGTAAATTTTCCATTTTTAATTTCACCAAAAAGTTTAAAATTTTGCAGTTTTTCAGACGTTGGTACTAGAATATTTTTAAAATCAATCTCAATATTAGTATTTACGTTTTGAAAATTATTACTTGAGTCATTGCTTTTAAAAAATTTTGGTAAGTTAGTTGCATCAAATTTAGTTCCTATAATTAAAATTTTTTTGTCTCTGATAATTGAAAAATTATTGTTTTCAGTCACGACATTTATTTTTTTAAATGAAAAAAATTTTTTTTTTTTAAATTTCAAATCTTCAATTTCAATTAGATTTTTTTGTTCATTAAATTTCACTTTTTTAATTAAAATTTCATTATCTTTTTTTTCTAAGTCTAAAAACAAGCTAGAGGCAGAATTTTTTTTTTTTTTGTAGTTTATAACATCCAACAAAAAACTATACTTATAATCTAGATTTAGCTTAAGATTAAATAAATCATTTTTAAAATTATTTTCTAAATTTATTTTTAAAAAGTTTTTATTATCAATTGAGTATTTTCCATCACCTTTAATCTCAATTTTTTTTGGATTCAAATTCGCTTGCACTTGTAAATCTGATAAATAAATTTCGTTTATTTTCTCAACAATGTATTTACTTTGAAAAGTTTCTTCTAATACAAATTTACTTTTCTGAATTTTTCCATTTAAAGCATAATTATAATTTTTTAATTTGTAAGTATTATCAAAATTTATAGAAAAGTTATTATTAAATTCTCCTTTCAAATCTTTTATATTTTTTAAAAATTTATACTTATCTAAAAACTTGATATCTTTACCTAAGAACTTATCATTAAGTTTTATTATAGAGTCAAAACTTGAATTTAATTTAATTCCATCTTCTATGTTTAATTTTATATCCCCATCAACTATTTCAATATCTTCAAAATTACCATTAATTTTTTTTAGCAAAATGTCATCTTTATCCGTAAAAAAATCTAAACTCGTATTTGTTAAATTTAAATTACTTATTGTTTCAACTTTTAAATTTTTTATGTTTCCTTTTGCTATATAATTTTTTATTGACCCTTTTTCATCTAAAAATATTTCGATTTCACAAATTAATTTTCCATTTTTAATTTTATTATTTAAAAAACTTTTAAAGTTAGATGGTTTTATAAAAGTTGATAATTCGTTTAATTTTGTAATTTCAAGCTCCTCTAAATCAATATTGGCTTTTTTAATTATAAGTCTCGATTTTAATAGAGGTAAAAAATCAACATAAATTTTTACATTTTTTATAGGTATTTCTAAATTTTTATAATTAATTTTTGGATTTTGAGTTTCTAGAAATAAGCTTAATGAATTTGGTTCAAGTTTAAATTTTATTTTATTTAATTCTAAGTAAATATTATTGATTTGTTTAGTTCTATCTGAAATTAATTTATTGAATTTACTGGTTTCTATTCCAACGGTTGAAAGAACAACAAGAAAAAAAATTAATAAAAAAAATACAAATAAAATAATATTAATTACTATTTTTTTCATTTTTTATTTTTAATCCCTGCTTCAATAAATTCGTCAATATTTCCATCTAGCACGCTGGATGGGTTAGTGCTCTCTACTTTATTCCTTAAATCTTTGACTAACTGGTATGGTTGTAAAATATAAGATCGAATTTGATGTCCCCATCCTATATCAGTTTTTGCAGTTAATTCTTTTTGATTTTCCTCTTCCTTTTTTTGCATTTCGTGCTCATATAATCTTGCTCGCAACATTTTATAACAAGTTTCTTTATTTTTATGTTGAGATCTCTCATTTTGACATTGTACGACAATTTTGGTTGGGATATGAGTTATTCTTACTGCACTATCAGTAGTGTTGACGTGCTGTCCTCCTGCTCCGCTTGATCTATAAGTGTCTATCCTAAGATCTTTTTCATCAATTTTTAAATTAATGTCGTCTTCAATTGCAGGATATACCCATACACTTGCAAAACTAGTGTGCCTTCTAGCGCCACTATCAAAGGGAGAAATACGCACAAGTCTATGAACTCCAGATTCTGACTTCATAAGTCCATACAAATAATTACCAACAACTTTAATTGTTGAAGATTTAATTCCTGCTTCTTCTCCCTTATGCTCACTTATAATTTCAAAATTGAATTTTTTTTTGTCAAACCACTTCATATACATTCTACGTAGCATATCTGCCCAATCCTGGCTTTCAGTTCCACCAGCGCCCGCATGGATCTCAAGGTAAATATCGTAATCATCGTTTTCACCTGACAAAAAACAATTTATCTCATTTTTTTTTATTTCAGTTAATATTTGTTTGATTCTTTTGATGCAATCTTGAATTGTTTCGTAATCATTTTCTTGAGAGGCTAATAAATAAAGATCTTTGAGGTTATTTAAATCTTCAAATGATTTTTTATAAGAATTTAAAATGTCCTCAAAAATTTTTTTTTGTTTAACTGTTTTTTTTACTAAATTTTTATCTTTCCAAAAATTTTCTTTAAGGGAGATTTGCTCTAACTCTTTTACTCTAAATTCAATTTTTTCTTTATCAAAGATACCCCCTAATATTATTAAGAGCTTTTTCAGTAATAGTTAATATTGTTTCAAAATTTTCCATTAGTAAAATTGCCTAAATTTAATTATTTTATCATGGCCAGCAGGTGAAATTAAATTATTATTAGCTAGATTGTTAATATCTTTCAGTTTTAAGGCCTCCGTAATTGAGTTTTTTTCTCCAGCTGCAGACTTAGCCCCAGTATCATAGTTTAAAGAAGTTAAATAAATATTTTCTGGTATTTGAAATTCATTAAAATCTTCTTTGTAAAGGGCGTTCTCAACAAAATCTTTAAAAATAGGTAATGCTGTTTTAGATCCAGTTTCAAATTTTCCCAAAGTTTTTGGGTTATCGTATCCAATGTAAACTCCAATAACTAGATTTGACGAAAAACCTATAAACCAAGCGTCATAATTATCATTAGTCGTTCCCGTTTTGCCGGCTAATGGAACTTTTAAAGTTCTAAGTCTTTTTGCTGTTCCTCTTTCCACAGCGCCTTGTAAGATTGATGTCATTTGATATGCAGTTTCTTCACTTAAAACTCTTTCGTTTTTATTTTCAATTTTTGGAAATTCAGTTTCATTGTTTATAAATTTATCACAACCTAAACATTTTATATTCTTATTTTGAAAAATGGTTTTTCCTCTTCTGTCTTGTATTCTCGAAATAAGTTTTGGTTCAACCTTTTTCCCACCGTTAACAAAAGGAGCATAAGCAGATGTTAAACTTAGTAAAGTTGTTTCAGCTGCCCCCAAAGAAACAGATAATAGCTCTGGTATTTCTTGGTAAATGTTTAGTTTTTTTGATAAATTTAATATTTCATTTAACCCTAAAATTTTTGCAATTCTAACAGTCATCAAATTTCTAGAATATTCTATGCCTTTTCTAAATGTTGAAGGCCCATAAAATTTCTTACCGTAATTTTCTGGTTTCCAGTTTTTTAAGCCAACACCCTGACTCTCGACGAATGGAGCATCAAGTATAATTGAATTAGGAGCAAAGCCTTTTTCTAATGCTGCTGCATAAACAATTGGTTTGAATGCAGATCCTGGTTGTCGTTTGGCTTGAGTGACTCTATTAAATTCACTTTTTTTAAAATTGAAACCTCCAACTAAAGCAAGAATATCTCCAGTGTATGGTTCAATAATTACTATTCCTCCATTAACTTTTGGATATTGTTTAATTGACCAAAAATCTTTTTCTTTCTTTACAAATATAATATCTCCAGCTTTATGAATATCTTTAATGGTTTTATTTTTTGGAATAGTCCATTTTAAATTTTTAAATAATAAAACACCTTTATTCTCACTTTTATCAATTGCCTTAAATTTTATTTCATTATCATCTGATGATATAATTTCTACTAATTGCCAGTTTAAAGTCGGGTCAAGGATATATTGATCTACTTTTTTCTTCCAATTTTTTTTTTTTATTTTGTTGGTTATTGGCCCCCTCCAGCCTTGTCTGCGATCATAATTCTCAATACCTTTTCTTAAAGACTTTAAAGCTTGAATTTGATAATCAATTTTTAAAGGGGTGCTAATACTAAGACCTTGAGAATAAAGTTTTTCAAATCCATAAATATTTTTAACAGTACGCCTTACTTCTTCTGTGTAAGAATTTGCTTCATTAACTATTTCAATTTTTCTTTTTTTTAGTTTTAAATTTGAGCCTTTCAAGACAATAAGTTTTTCTTTTGATATAAAATTATTTTCTTTCAAATTTTCAAGAACCAAATTTCTTCTAAATTTTGCTACATCAGGGTATTTATAGGGATTATATTTACTTGGGGCTTTTGGTAAAGCCGCTAGTAAAGCGGCTTCTGCATAGTTTAATTCTTTTATTGATTTGTCAAAATACTCTAAACTCGCTGCAGCTATTCCATAGGTTCCTTGACCTAAATAAATTTGATTTAAATAAAGTTCTAAAATTCTTTCTTTAGTGTAAGCCCTCTCAATTCGAAAAGCTAATATTGCTTCTTTAATTTTTCTTTTTATTGATACTTCATTTGTTAGCAAAAAGTTTTTTGCAACTTGTTGAGTAATTGTTGATGCTCCTTCAAGTCTTTTATTTTGTGAAATATTCTTAATATTTTTAATTACTGCTCTCAAAATACCCTTGGCGTCTATTCCTGGATGATTGAAAAAGTTTTTATCTTCAGCCGAAAGAAATGAATTAACAACTTTATCGGGTATTGAATCAAAAGGTATAAATAATCTTTTTTCTACTGCATACTCAGCAATCAATTTATTGTTTTCAGAGTATACTCTGCTTGAAATTGGTGGCTGATAATTGGATAATTTCTTATAATCAGGTAAACCTATTGAAAAATACCATAAAGTAGAGAAAATAAAAAAGATTACTACAGCTGTAAATGTAATTATAAATTTAGTTGAAAAATTTAGAAACTTTAACATAAGCTTTATATATATTGACAATTCTGACTATCTTTAGGCATTCAATAATTAAATCGTGTATTTATGCACAAAAAAGTATAAAATATACAATATGACAGAAGTAAAAATATCAAATTTCAAAATTTTAAAAGGAATTCACAAAAAATGGAAAAAAATTTATATATTGACGCCTCACATCCAAACGAAACTCGTATTGTTCTCAAATCAAATAATTCAATTGAAGAATATGAATTTGAAGATAAAAACAATTTAAACTTTAAAAATAATATTTATCTTGCTACGATAAGTAGAGTCGAACCATCTCTTCAAGCTGCTTTTGTTAATTTTGGTAGAGAGAGGCACGGTTTTTTAGCTTTTAACGATATTCAGTCAGACTACTATCAATTACCATCTGAAGATAAAGAAAAAATTAAAGAAGCTGAAGAAAAAATCAGAGAGGAATTAAAAGACGACATAATTGAAGCTAATCAAGATAACAATCCATCAGAAAACAAGAATGAAAAAATAGACAATGTGGATGGACAAATAGAAAAAGGAAACAGCAAACAAGAGTATAGAGAAAAGGTCAAGTCTTCTTTTGGTATTAAGAGATATAAAATTCAAGAAGTTATCAAACCAGGGCAAGTAATTTTGATACAAGTTATAAAAGAAGAGAGAGGCCAAAAAGGTGCCGCTCTTACTACGTTTATATCTCTTGCTGGTAAGTATATGGTTTTGATGCCAAACACTCCAAAAGGTGGAGGGATTTCAAGAAAAATTTTTAATTCTACAGACCGTCAAAAAATTAGAAATATTCTAAATGAAATAGAAATTCCTAAAAGCATGGGTGTAATTGTTAGAACTGCTGGTGCTAATAAAACAAAAAATGAAATTGAAAAAGATTTTAAAAACACATTAAAAACTTGGGATGTAATAAAAGAAAATGCACTTAACTCTAACGCACCCTCTCTTGTTTACGAAGAAGGAGATATAATTAAAAGAACTCTTAGAGATACTTACGATAATGATACAAAAAATGTTTATGTTGAAGGCAATGATGCTTACCAGAAAGCAAAAAAATTTATGAAAGAGTTGATGCCAAAAAATGTTAAAAATATTAAAAAATATAGAGGCAAAATTCCACTATTTCATGATGCTAATATAGAAAAAGAATTGAATAATATTTATGAACCTACTGTTAAACTAATATCTGGAGGCTACTTAGTTATTAATCCAACTGAAGCTCTAGTTTCTATTGATATAAACTCTGGACAGTCAACAAAACAAATTAATATAGAAAAAACAGCTTTAAACACAAATTTAGAAGCTGCTGAAGAAATAGCTCGTCAAATAAAACTAAGAGATTTATCAGGATTAATTGTTATTGATTTCATCGACATGCTTAATTTTTATAATCGAAGATTAGTTGAAAAAAAAATGAGAGAAAGTATTAGAAAAGATAGAGCTAGAATACAAATTGGTCGTATAAGTAATTTTGGTCTTCTTGAAATGACCAGGCAAAGATTGCGAGAAGGGTCAATAAAATGGGAAACACAATTATCTCTTTCTTCATTTTCACAAAAAATTTTAAAGAAAATTCAACATTTAGCTTTTACAGACAAAGTTAAAATTATAAATGCATACATTCCTGAAAAAGTAAAAGCATACATTGAAAAAAACTTACTAGAGGAACTTAAGTATTTTCAAAAAAAATATGCCTATGAGATAAAAATATTATCTGATGAAAGATATATAATTCCTGAATATAAAATTGATTTGTTGAATAAATCAAAAAAACTTATTAATTCAATCGAAAATATAAATTCAATTGTAGAAATAAGAAAAGTTAAAAAAAAATACTCACAGGATAAAAAGAAAGAAAAAAAAGAAGTTCTAAAAAGTAAAGACAAGGTAAAAAAAACAAAAACTAAAAAGGTAGCTAGAACACTTTGGGTGCGAAGAAAAAAGAAAGTTTAAATTAACCCTTTAATCGGTGAGCTAGGTATTGCTAAATAATTTTTTTTCATTCTTCCAGCCAAAAAAGAATTTCTTCCAGAAATAACTGCATCTTTAAATGCCTTTGCCATTAAAATAGGTTTTTTTGCACTCGCAATGGCGCTATTAATTAAAACACCGTCACAACCTAATTCCATCGCTATTGTTGCGTCTGATGCCGTTCCAATTCCAGCATCAACTATTACTGGTACCTTTGATTGTTTTACTATTAATGAAATATTAATTTTATTCTGCAATCCCAAACCAGAGCCTATTGGAGAAGCCAGTGGCATAATTGCGGATGCACCGTTGTCTTCACATTTTTTTGCCAACAAAGGATCATCTGTACAATAAACCATTACTTTAAATCCTTCTTTGGCAAGAGTTTTTGTAGACTTAATTGTTTCTATCATATTTGGGTAAAGAGTTTTTTTATCGCCTAAAACTTCAAGTTTAACTAGTTTCCATCCACCCATCTCTCTCGCGAGTCTTAAGGTTCTTAAAGCTTCATCCGATGTAAAACAGCCTGCTGTATTTGGTAGAAAAGTTATTTTTTTTGGATTTAAATAATCGGTCAAGATCGGCTTTTTTTTATCTAAAATATTTACACGCCTAACTGCAACAGTCACCATGTCTGCTCCTGACGCTTTAATAGCTTTCGCTGTTTCAGAAAAGCTTTTGTATTTTCCAGTTCCCACAATTAATCTTGAATTAAGATATCTTCCAGCAACTTTTAAAAGATCTTTTTTCAATTTACCCGCCTCCTATAAAGTGAACAATTTCTACTTTATCTTCATTTTTCAAATATTTTTTTTTGAAATATATTTTTTGAATTATTTTACCATTATGCTCTATTGCAACTTTTTTATTAGCTAATTTGTATTTTTTTAAAAGATCAAACAATGAAAATTTTGATTTAATTACTACTTTTTTCCCATTTAATTGTATTTTTGCCATAATTAAGTTATTCAATAATAAGAATTTTATGGATAAAATTATAATTCTTAATGGTCCAAATCTCAACCTTTTAGGTGAAAGAGAAAAAAGTCAATATGGAAATTTTACTTTAAAGGATATTGAGGAAAAGTGTGATGATTATGCAAAAAAAAATGATATAGATTTATCATTGTTTCAGTCAAATATTGAAGGAGAGCTAGTTGAAAAAATTCAAGCATCTAGAATTAGTCAGGATGGTTTAATCATAAATGCTGGTGGTTACACTCATACCTCTGTTGCTATTTACGATGCCTTAAAAATATTAAAAATTCCAATTATAGAATTGCATATTAGCAATATTTATAATAGAGAAGAATTCAGACATAAATCTCTTATAAGCAAAGCCGCTAAAGGAATTATTTGTGGTTTTGGTGCTAACGGATACGTAATGTCTTTAAATGCTATGAAAAAAATTTTAAAGAAATGAAAATTGACAAAAAATTAATAAAAGAATTAGTAGATAATCTTAAAGAATTTGAACTAACAGAATTAGAATATAAAGATGGTGAAACACAAATAAAAGTTTCAAAGGCTGCTAAAGGGGTTGAACAGACAAAAACAAGCGCTGTAGTTTCCCAAAATAAAGCTGTTCTAAAATCTTCTGAAGATAGTAATGGAACAAGGGTTAAATCACCAATTATTGGAACAGCATATTTAGCTGCAGAACCCGGGGCTAAAAAATTTGTTGAAGTTGGAGATAAAATCAAAAAAGGTCAAACCGTTATGATTGTAGAGGCTATGAAAACAATGAACCACGTTCCTTCAACTTCTGATGGTGAGGTACAAAAAATTTTAGTAGAAGATGGCCAGCCTGTGGAGTTTGGACAAACTTTAATTATTCTAAAATAAATTACAATGTTCAAAAAAGTTTTAATAGCTAATAGAGGAGAAATAGCTGTTAGAGTTATCAGAGCTTGCAAAGAATGGGGAATAAAAACTGTTGCTGTTCACTCTGATGTTGACGCCGAGTCAATGCATGTAAGATTGGCTGACGAAAGTGTTTGTATAGGATCACATCAGCCCCAAAATAGTTATTTGAACATTTCATCCATAATGTCAGCTGTAGATTTAACTGGTGCAGAAGCAATTCATCCTGGCTATGGTTTTTTATCTGAAAATGCAAAATTTTCAGAGATTGTAAATAAACATGGTATAAAATTTATAGGTCCAAGTGCAGAAATAATTTCAAAGATGGGAGATAAAATTGAGGCAAAAAGAATTGCAAAAAAATTTGGTTTACCTATAATTGAAGGTTCTGAAGGTGGTGTAAAGTCTTTTGCAGAGGCTAAATCTATTTGTAAAGATATTGGTTACCCCATTTTAATCAAAGCAGCTGGAGGTGGGGGCGGAAAAGGCATGAAAGTTGTAGACGAAGAAAGTCAGTTAGAAAATTTATTTCTTACAGCTAAATCAGAAGCAAAAAAGTTTTTTAATAATGACGAGCTATATATAGAGAAATATTTCAAAAATCCAAGACATATCGAAGTTCAAATTATGTCTGGTAAAAATAAGACTGTGCATCTGGCTGAAAGAGATTGCTCTGTGCAGAGAAGACATCAAAAATTAATTGAAGAAACACCAAGCCCAGTTTTAACTGACGAAATTAGAAAAGATCTTTTTGAAAAAACTGTAAAAATGGTTGAGCAAATAAATTATGAAGGTGCTGGAACTGTTGAGTTTATTTATGAAAATGGAAAATTTTATTTTTTAGAAATGAATACTAGAGTTCAAGTTGAACATCCTGTCACTGAAGTGCAAACAGGTATTGATATAGTTAAAGAGCAACTTTGGATAGCTTTTACGGGTGACACTGCTTTAAAACAAAGTGATATTAATCCCAGAGGTCATACTATCGAATGCAGAATAAATGCAGAAAATCCAGCTTTAGATTTTCAACCAAGCCCAGGAACGATCAGTGTATGCCATCAACCCTCTGGCTTCAGAACTCGAGTTGATGGATCAGTATTTCAAGGTTGTAAAATTACCCCTTATTACGACAGCTTAATCGCTAAAGTTATTTGTAAAGGAAGAAATAGAACTGAGGCTATTCAAAGAACATTAAGATCTCTTGATGAATTTGTTTTAGAGGGCATTTCTACAACTATTGATTTACATAAAAAAATATTAAATCATAAAAAATTTATTGAGTCTGATTTCGATACAAATTGGCTTGGAAAAGAAAAATTTTATTAGAAACTGCTACAATCAAGTAATTGCAAATCATAAATTGCATGATCAAATGGCGTTAAACTGGGATTAGAGGCAAAAGTCCATCCATTAAAAATAAAAACTTGCTCGTTGTCACTTGTTCTTAAATCTTTTACTTGCATATAAGCAACACTATCAGTTTTGTTATTCACCTTTACTTTACCACATTTTAAAATTTTGATTTCTAATGGTCCAAACTGTTTATTTTCATTCAAACTAATTATAAGCTCTGAAGTTTTAGCGGTTATTTTATCAAGGCCGATTAATTTTGCTTGAGAGATCTTTAATTTTTTAGAATTGTTTTTTTCTTTTAATTTTTGATTAGGAGTTACATTTTCATTTTCTTCATTGAAATCTTCAAAGCTTGGCTGTATTTTTTCAATATTAATTAAATTTGTAGTTGTTATTTTTTCCTCTGCATAAGAAGAGTTAAATATAATTAAATAAAAAAATAAAACTATTTTAAATTTATTTCCAAGTTTCATATTTTTTCTTAATATCATCTTTTCGAATTTTTACTGGCTTAAAGCTATGCTTGGTGCCGGTCTGATTTTCTAAATGTTTTTTTTGCCATAAGTGTTTGTCTTCTTCATTACTTGGTATTTTATCAATTGTATGATGAATCCATAAAAACCAATCAGATGTAATTTTAGTTGCTTCAATATTATCAAAATATACCACCCAACGATCATTTTTTTTACTCATAAAATATTTATTTCCATATTCATCAGTGCCTACATGTTTTCCAAAAAATACTGTTTTGAGAAAAGTCCCAAAAGTTTGTTTGTTCCACCAAGTAAAAATTATTTTAAAGTTCATAATAAAAATTTAAATCCACACAATTAACAATTGTATTATTAAATAATAGACTCGTTATATAATTAATATATACCTAAATAAAGAGATTCCTTAAATTTTATGAAAAAATATATTGTAGAAACTTTCTATACTTGCACTTTTAAGACAGTACATAAACTTGACAATTTAGATGACACTGAATTATCAAAAATTGATAAAAGAACTGATGGTGATGTTGAGGTTATAGACGTAAAACTTAACAATAGAAAAACAAGAAAAGTCGGAGAAAAAAAAGAAGAAAAATCTACCCATAAAAAAATCGAAAAAACATTAAGCTCAAATATTTTAGATCAATCAAAAATACATAAAAACGATTACAAAGATAACTCTGTTAATTTAAAGGTTAAGAATAATGCCAGATTTAAAATGCCGGATAGAAGAAAAGGATACATTCAAAAAGCTCAGATTGGGGATCATAAGGTGTACCTGCATACAGGAGAGTATGATGATGGAAAAATCGGAGAGATATTTATAGACACTAACAAAGAAGGCGAGCTTGTAAAGGCAATGATGAACAATTTCGCTATAGCAATTTCGTTGGGATTGCAATATGGAGTTCCGCTTGAAGAATATGTGGATGCTTTCATAGACACTAAATTTGAACCATCTGGCAAAGTGATTGGAAACGATAGAATATTAAGCGCATCCTCGATATTAGATTATGTGTTTAGAGAACTTGCGATTTCTTACTTAGGAAAAGAAGAGCTTGCTCACACTCCCTCTATCGTAAGCGCACAAAATTTAGATGAAGGTAATGATGAAGATAAATTTTTAAAAATTGTTAAAAATATTACTTCTAAAGGCTTTGTAAGGAGTAACTACAAGGAAAAACTAGTAGACCTTTCAGATGTCCGGATTAACCTGAAAACAAAAAATTAATTTTTAATATCTTTTTTTATACTTAATTCTTTTAATTGTTTTTCATTTACTTCTGATGGGGCTTGCATCATTAAATCTTGAGCGTTTTGGTTCATTGGGAAAAGAGTAACTTCCCTTATGTTTTCTTTACCAGCAAGTAACATAACAATTCTATCAATTCCTGGGGCTATGCCTCCATGTGGTGGAGCTCCATAGTTAAAGGCATTAATCATTCCACTGAATTTATCATCGATGTCTTTTTTAGTGTATCCAGCTACAGCAAATAATTTATACATTAAATCTGGTAAATGATTTCTAATTGCTCCAGAAGATAATTCAATACCATTACAAACGATATCGTATTGATAAGCTTTAATTGCCAGTGGTTTCTGAAAGTTTAATTCACTCAATTTTCCTTGTGGCATTGAAAAGGGATTATGGCTAAAAATTATTTTTTTTGAATTTTCATCTAGCTCATACATAGGATAGTCAGTTATCCAACAAAATGCGAATAAATTTTTATCAATAAGATTCAAACTTTGAGCAATTTTATTCCTAGCTAATGAAAGAATTTTTTCAATTTCTTTTTTATTTCCGCAAGCTAAAAAAATACTATCGCCAACTTCAGCATTACAAATTTTCATAATTTGCTTTAGAGCCTCTTGGCTAAAGAATTTTCCAACAGGACCTTTACCTTTTATTTCTTCGTCTTTCTCAATGGTAAAATAAGCTAATCCAGAGGCTCCCTGTTCTTTTGCCCATTTATCAATATTGTCAAAAAAACTTCTTGGTTTATCTTTAGTATTTTTAGTAATTATTGCCCTAACTATTGAGCCGGATTTGACTAACTTTTTAAATATATCAAACTTTACATCGTCTCGATTAAATATCTCTGTGATATCTTGTATGATTAACGGATTTCTTAAATCAGGCTTATCTGTTCCATATTTATTCATTGCATCTTCGTACGGAATTTTTGGAAATTTTTCGCTAAGCATTTTTTTTGATGAAAATGTATTAAACAAATTAACCATCAACTTCTCTACAACTTCAAAAATATCATTTTGTTCAACAAATGACATTTCTATATCTAATTGATAAAATTCACCAGGACTTCTATCAGCTCTTGCGTCCTCATCTCTAAAACATGGAGCAATTTGGAAATATTTATCAAAACCTGAAATCATAATTAGTTGTTTGAATTGTTGAGGCGCCTGGGGTAACGCGTAAAATTTTCCTGGATTTAATCTGCTTGGAACTAAAAAATCTCTAGCTCCCTCAGGGCTTGAAGAGGTTAAAATTGGAGTTTGATACTCTAAAAATCCTAATTTTAACATTTCTGACCTTATAAAAGAAATTACTTTAGATCTTAAGATAATATTATTATGCATTTCCTCTCTTCTTAAATCTAAAAATCTATATTTAAGTCTAATTTCTTCCGGGTACTCTTGTTCGCCAAAAACTGGCATTGGTAATTCTTTTGCGCTAGATAAAATTTCAACTGACTTAATTGAAATTTCAATTTTTCCTGTTTTTAAATCTAAGTTTTCAGTACCACTTGTTCTTTTGACTACTATGCCGCTTATTTTTAAAACAGTTTCTGGTTTTGATTTCTCTAAAACTGGAAAGTACTTATTATTATTTTCAATGACACACTGAGTCATTCCAAAATGATCTCTTAAATCTAAAAATAATAAATTACCGTGATCTCTTTTTCTATGCAACCAACCAGAAAGTAGAACAGATTTATTTATTTCTTTTTCACTTAATTCAGAACAGTTATGAGATCTATATTTATTCATTGATCTAATACTTTTTTTATTAAATTAATATTAATTGATTTTCCAGTAGATAAAGACATTTCGTCAACATCTTTAAGAAATTTAATCATTTTTTCATAAGATCTATCTACATTATTTATGATGAAATCTAAAATCTTTGGATTAGCGCTAATTTGTTTATCAGATAATATTTTAGATATTATAACTTTTAATAAATCATCATTTGGTAATTCAATACCAATATATACAAAGCTATTAACCCTAGATTTAAGATCAGTTAAATTAAAACTAAAATCTTTTATAGATGGATTTGAATTTATCAAAATATAATTTTCTAATTGTTTTGAATGATTTAAAATTGAATAAAATAATTTTTCATCAATATTATTATTAAAACTGTCAATAATCAAACAATCAAAATTATTTAAATCTTGAAGTATCTCATCATTAACGTTTTTTGCTTCTATTAATTTAATCTTATCTATCTTCTTTTGAAGAATTTTTGCCAAATGAGTTTTACCCGATCCAGTTTCACCAAATATATTTAGCCATTTCCCAGGCCAAGTTGGCCAGCTTTCAATTAATTTATAAGCAGAAAAATTATTATTGGAAATAAAAAAATCTTCTTCATAATATCTCTTTGAAAATGGGAATTTAAATATTAATTGATCCATAATTAAAATATTTTTATCACCCATTGGTCATTGATCATTTTTAAATCTATATTTTGGTTTTTTAATTGATTAATTATATTTTGAAATTTTCCTAAATATTTAATTCTTAAATTCATATAATCTTTGTTAAAATCTTTAACAAAAATATTTTCAATTAACTCTATATTTTTTATTCTTGTTTTTAATTCGTTAAAATTACTTTTTTTGCTTAAATTAAATCTAGTGTTAAGAAATAACGGAGAACTTATATCAATCAAATTTTCTGATTTTACTAAATTTATAATTTCTTTTTTTGTTTCTGTGATAATTTTTTCATAAAATATTTTGGTCTCAAGATCATTTTTTTTTAAATTAAGTTTTTTAGAGATATTTTTATTTTGAATTTTTGTTTTTAGATATATCAATTCATTATTGTTATTTTCCTCGATTATAATTAATGCTAAATTTTTCATTGAGTACTCCTTGAATATTTTATCCATTGCAAGATTAACAAGATTATCCTTATCTTTATTGATGATTTGAATAATTTCAATATTTTCTAAAGGTAAAATAAATTCTAACAGATCGACATCAAAATTTATATTCCAGTTTTTATAAAAAAAATTATTATTAAAGATAAATAATTTTTCATTTTTTATAAGTATTGGTAAAATATATAGATCTTTATCTGTGATTTCTGAATACCTTATTCCTTTTCGATAAAATAAATCATGCATCTTATCTTTGTCAAATTTAATGCTAAAATTTACTAACTCTTTATTTTTTTCTATTGAGTCTTTTGACACTCGATAATAATTTACTAGTTGCTTTATAGCAGTAAATTTTAAATCATTAATTTTTTCTATGTCCTCAGCGAGTAAAATTTTTTCAACCAATTGATTAAAACCAATTTTGATAGCCTGATTAGCTAATGCATCATTGGTGCTTTTTTCCTTTTTTTCAATTTGAATATTATTAACATTAAATAAATTATTCTCAGATAAAAGAGTTTCAGTTTTTAAAAAAACTATTAATATAAGAAATATTGTTTTAAAAAAAATCATAAAAATAATTACCAATTTATAAATGAAAAAAAATGTAAATAGTTATAAAAAAAGCGGTGTTGATATTACGTTAGCAAATAAATTAGTAAATCATATATCTAAACTGTCAAAAAAAGATGTCAAAAAAATGAATGGCGCCACTAAAAAAGATATAATAGGTGGATTTGGATCCTTATTTGATATTAGCAAAATTAAAATTAAAGATCCTGTTATAGTTTCATGTACAGATGGTGTGGGAACAAAGATCGATCTAGCTAATAAATTTAAAAAATTTGATACAATTGGAATTGATTTAGTAGCAATGTGTGTAAATGACTTAATTGTTCAGGGGGCAAAACCACTTTTCTTTTTAGACTATATTGCGGTAGGAAAATTGAATTTAAATAAAACCAAAAAAATCTTAAAGGGTATTTTCAAGGGGTGTAAAATATCTAAGTGTCAATTAATTGGAGGAGAAACAGCAGAGATGCCAGGAATTTATTCAAACGATAAATTTGACCTTGCAGGCTTTAGCGTAGGCATTGTTTCAAAAAAAAAAATTCTAGATAAAAGTAATGTTAAAAATGGTGATATTGTTTTAGCAATTCCCTCTAGTGGAATTCATTCAAATGGCTACTCTTTAGTAAGATCTATATTAAAAAAATATAAAATTCCCAAAAATTTAAAAAAAGAAATTCTAAAACCAACTAGAATTTATACTAATGAAATTTTAAAACTAACTGACAAAAATCTTGTTAGTGCTGCTGCACATATAACTGGAGGCGGTTTAATTGAGAACTTGCTAAGATCTGTGCCAGAAAAATTAAGTTTAAATATTGACTTATCTAAAATTAAAACATTAAAAATTTTTAAATGGCTAAAAGATAAAAATATTTCAGATAAAGAGATGATGAAAACTTTTAATTGTGGTATTGGCTTTTGTTTAATTGTAAAAAAAGAAAACCTATTTAGAATACAAAAATTTTTTTCAAATAATTATGCTCCTTATGAGATTGGGTATATTTCAAAAGATAAAAACAAAGTTAATCTTTTAAAAAATATAGAATGGTAAAAAAAAATACATGCGTTTTTATTTCTGGACAAGGCACAAACCTTAATAATCTTATTTCTCATTCTAGAAATATTAGTTTTCCAATAAAAATAAGTTTGGTTATAAGTAATAATAAACACGCTGTTGGTCTCAATTATGCAAAAAAATATAATATCCCTTACATTTTTATTAATACTAAATTAAATAACTATGAAAATAAAATCTTACTAAATTTGAAAAAATACAAAATCGATTTTATTTGTCTAGCTGGTTATATGAAGATTATCTCTAATGCATTCGTAAAAAAATATAAAGGTAAAATAATTAATATACACCCTTCCCTTCTTCCAAAGTTTAAAGGATTAAATACTTTTGCAAGAATGCTTAAGAATAAGGAAAAAAAGGCTGGATGCACTGTCCACTATGTAAATGAAAAATTAGATAGTGGAAGTAAAATTATACAAAAAAAATTTTTTATTAATCAAAAAGATGATGAAAAAATTTTAAAAAAGAAAACTCAAAAACTAGAGTATAAAGCCTATCCAGAAGCTATAATTAAAATTTTTAGAAATTTTTAATTTTTAAAAAAAAATTCAATTTCTTTTTTTGCGTTAATTATGGAGTCAGATCCATGAACAGAATTTTTATCAATAGATATTCCGTATAGTTTTCTGATGGTATTATCCTCTGCTTCTTTAGGATTTGTCGCTCCCATCAATTTCCTATTAGTAATGATCGCATCTTCTCCTTCTAAAATCATTACTACTATAGGTCCTGAAGAAAGATAGGAACATAAATCATTATAAAAAGGTTTAGATTGGTGAACTTTATAAAATTCTGCGGCCTCGTCTTTAGTTATTTGAATTTTTTTACTTTCCTTTATGTTTAATTCTTTTTTTATAAAAATATTTTTGATTTCTTCAACTAAATTTCTCTCTACTGCATCGGGTTTTATAATTGATAAAGTTTGCTCTATATTACTCATAATTTTCCTCTATTAGTTTATTTAATAATCTTACTCCAAATCCAGTTGCTCCACCTGAATTTAGAGCGCCACCATATTTTGAAAAAGCCATACCAGCAATATCGAGGTGTGCCCAAGGCGTTTTATTTATAATGAATCTTTGTAAAAATTGAGCTGCGGTTGTTGATCCTGCTCCACCAACATAATTTATATTTTGCACATCAGCGTTTTTAGAGTTCATTAATTTATCATAATTTTTATGCAGTGGCATTCTCCATAGTTTTTCCTCAACTGTTTCTCCTGCTTTTAAAATTTGTTTTGATAACTTGTCGTCATTAGAAAAAAGTCCAGCATATTCAGATCCTAGACAAACTATTATAGCTCCAGTCAAAGTGGCTAAGTCGACTATAAATTTTGGTTTAAATTTTTTTTCCGTAAATGTTAATGCATCAGCCAAAACTAATCTGCCTTCTGCATCTGTATTCAGTACTTCAATTGTTTTTCCACTGAAAGATTTAACAATGTCGCCAGGTCTTTGAGCTACCCCACTAACCATATTCTCTACAAGCCCAACAACTCCTACAGCATTAATTTTTGCTTTTCTTAACGCAAGGCTCTTCATTAATCCTACTACAGCAGCAGAACCTGCCATATCATAAGTCATGTCCTCCATAAATCTTGCGGGCTTTAAAGAGTAACCTCCTGTATCAAAAGTAACACCCTTTCCAACAAATGCTAATGGTTTAGAATTATTTTTAGCACCATTCCATTCCATTGTAACAAGGTACGATCCTCTTATACTACCCATACCTACTCCAAGCAAAGCATTCATGCCAAGTTTTTTTAATTTTTTTTGATCGTATATATTTATTTTTAGTCCTTCTTTTTTTAAAGAATTCAGTCTTTTAGTATATTCATCTGGGTGCAAAATATTTCCAGGTTCAGAAACTAAGTCTCTAGCATAAAATGTTCCTTCTTCTAATGCTTTGAACTTTAACTGAGTCTGAGTTGAAGGTTTATTCTTATTTCCATAAACTTGAAGAGAAATAATTCTTGATTCTTTCTTTGTTTTATATTTCTTAAATTCATATGATTTTAACTTCATACCATGTAGAAAATGACCTATGAAATTATCATGTTTACTAATTGCACTATCAGTATTTAAAAAATATTCGCAATTTTTTCCATAGTTTATCCGTACATAAAACTCTGCCCCTAAACTTTCTATATCTGAGGTTTTTAAGTTGTTTTTAATTGATATTAGAATAATTTTTTTTTTTGAATTCATTTCAAAAACAAAAACATTTTTCTTTAAATCACTTGATTTTGATAAATCGCTTATGTAATTAAATTCAGAATAGGAAAGACTTTTTTTTAAACCGCTGATGTTATGCTTCTCATTAACGAAAAAGACAAGATTAGAGGATGACTTATTTATTGTTTTTTTTGAATAGCTGATTTTTAAAGACATAATTTATTTAATATTTTCAAATTGGATTGAATGCTATATAAGATCAAAAATACAAGATTTCAACGTTAAATTTACTATAATTAAACCATTGATTGAATTTATTTAATGAATGCATTATCAATATACAAATTATAACCATGCTTCACAACAAAATATATCAAAATTTTATTCTTGAAATTTTAAAAACATTCTTTGTTATACTCTTTGGTTTGTCAGTAATTGCTTTAACGGTAAGAGCGGTAAATTTCCTGGACTTAATTATTGAAAATGGATATCCGGTAAGTACATACTTTAAATATTCTACTTTAAATCTTGTTGGAATAGCACCAAAATTTATTCCGTTCTCTTTTTTATTAGCCTTAACTATTTTTATCATAAAACATTTACAAAATAGTGAATTTTTAATTTTATGGACAACTGGTGTTAAAAAAATTCACTTAGTAAATGTTTTTTTTTTCACATCAATTTTAACATTGCTCCTATATTTATTTTTTTCTACTATTCTTGCTCCACTATCTTTAAATAAATCTAGATTACTTTTACAACAAGAAGAATATAATTCTATTTTGCCGACTTTAAGAGCTCAACAATTTAATGACTCCTTCAAAGGGTTGGTTTTTTTTGTAGATAAGAAAAATGATAGTGAATTGTCAAATATATTCTTACAGGATAATAATAATAATTTTTCGAATTTAAGTTCAAATATATCTAAAAGTTCATCTACAAATATTATTGCTAAAAAAGGTATTGTAAAAGATAAACAATTAATTTTACTTAATGGGCAAATTATTTCATCTTCAAAGAATGACTTTGAAAACGAATTAATTAAATTTGAACAGTTAAATATTAATTTAAGCAATATCAGCACAAGAACAATTAAGAATCCAAAACTTCAAGAAACCTCAACTTTACAGCTTTTTAAATGTATTTTAGAGAAAAAAATTTCTAACCCTAATTGCAATGCCAAGGAAGAAATAATCACTATTTTAAATAGAAGACTAGTTTTGCCTTTTTACATTCCAATTATTGCTTTGATTAGTTCGTTGCTTTTATTTATTTCAAAAAAAAGGTTTTTTAATAAAAATATAATTTTTATTTATAGTTTTTTTTTATTAATATTTATTGAGCTCACTGTTAGGCACACAGGTATAAATAGTTACTTGTTTTATATATTTATAATGTTGCCAATAATATTAATTTTATTATTATATTTTTTTATGATTTATTCTTTTTCAAAAGAAAATAAATATAAATGAATAAAGTTATCTTAAATTATATTATTAAGGCTTATTTAAAAATATTTTTTGTAGCAGTTGGAATATTTTACTGTTTTGGCCTAATTTTAAATCTGTTTGAAGAAGTAGAGTTTTTTAAAAACTTAGACGTTAGTATTTTTACACCGCTCATTTTGACAAGTATTTATATTCCAAGTCTGGTAGTTAAAACTTTGCCCTTTATAATTTTTATTTCTAGTTTGTGGTATATGATTAGTATTAAAAATAATAAAGATTTATTAACATTTAAAGTATTCGGTTATTCTAATATAAAAATATTTTTAATTTTAGCTTTTTGTGCATTTTTAATTGGTTGGCTAGTGTTGCTTATCATTAATCCTGTTTCTTCCAAGATGTCGATATATTATGAAAAAATTAAATCTAATTATACTCGAGATATAGATCATTTAATTAACTTTAATAGCAACGGATTGTGGATTAAAGAAAAATTAGATAATAAACAAAGATTTATATATTCTGAAAAACTTGAACAAGATTATTTAAAAAAGTTACGAATTTTTCATTTAGATAATGACTCTGTTTTAGTAGAAAAAATAATTGCAGAAAAAGCAAATATTGTTCAAAACAATTGGATTTTGTATGATGTCAGTATTTTTAGTTCCAAAAATGGAATTTTGGAAAAAACCGTATTTGATGAATATCAATTAAATTCAATTTACAATTTAAATAAAATAAATAATTTATTTAAGAATTTTGACACAATGTCTTTTATTGATTTAGCATTTAATTTTAAAAAACTTTCAGAAACTGGTTACAATTTTAATTTTCTTACTCAAAGTTTGCACTCTTTACTTACATTGCCTTTTTTTTTGTTACTGATGACAGGTTTGGCTTCTATACTTACTATGAATAATTTAAAAAAAAATAACAATCTTCAAGTATCTATATTAGGTCTAACTATAGTTGTGATTGTATATTATTTCAAAGATTTTTCCTTAGCTTTGGGACAAATCGATAAAGTTCCTCTAGTATTGTCGATATGGTCACCTATTATTGCTTTAAGTCTTTTTACATTAATTGGGGTTATGCAAATTAATGAAAAATAGTATAATTTTTATATTACTTGTATTTTTTTTCAAAACACTTCATGCAGAATCTCTGCTTATACAATCAAAAAAAATAACTTTGGATAAAGATAAGCAAATTTCTATATTTCAAAATGAAGTATATGTGCAAACTGATACGAATCACACGATAGAAAGTGATTACGCTGAGTATAATAAAAAAAAGGGAATTATAAAATTTAAAAAAAATGTTAAGTTAGTAGACAATAAGAATAATATTATTACGACTGATGATGCCGAATATAATGAATATTCAAAGATTTTTAGAACAAACGGTCCTACAAAAATTGTAACTGCAGAAAACTATATAATTAAAAGTAAAAATATTATTTTAGATAAAAAACTAAACTCAGTTGTATCAAAAGAATCAACAACAATAAATGATGTAGACAATAATTTAATAGAATTAGATAATTTTAGTTACGAAAAAAATAACAAAATATTTAAATCAGTTGGCTTAGTTTCAATTAATGATAAATTTAATAATACATATAAATTCTCTCAACTTTATATAGATACTCAAAAGAAAGAAATGCTTGGTTCAGACGTAAAAGCTTTTTTAGATGACAAGCTATTTAAAATTAATGAAAAAAATAATCCTCGTATAATGGCAAATACATTGATTTCTAGTAAAGATAAAAGCAGTTTCAATAAAAGTATTTTTACACTTTGTGGTTATCGAAAAAGTGATGATAAAGAAAAATGTCCTCCATGGACTATACAGGCATCAAAAATGTTGCATGACAATAAAAAGAAAACTATTTACTATGATAATGCAATTATTAAAGTTTATAACATTCCAGTATTGTATTTGCCGAAATTCCAACATCCTGACCCATCCGTACATCGTAGATCTGGTTTTCTTCCAGTGACCTTAAACGACACAAAGAATTTAGGTTCAGGCTTATCTTTACCTTATTACTTGGCTTTAAATAAAGATAAAGATTTTACATTTACAAATAACTTATATGTTAATGAAAATCCATTATTTATGGGTGAATATCGTCAAGCTTTTAAAAATTCAAATTTGATTCTTGATATGGGATATACTGAGGGCTACAAAAAGACTACAAGCAAAAAACTTGAAGGAGAAAAATCGCATTTATTTTCAGAATTTACTAAAATTTATAATGATGAAAATTTAAACACTACTTTTTCTTTTAAAACTCAAGATGTCTCTAATGATAAGTACCTTAAGCTTTATAAGATAAAAACTGATTTAATTGATTACAATCAAGATTACTTGGAGAACTCTTTAAGTTTAACACATTCAAGGGATGATTATTTTTTAAGCGTTGACGCTTCTATATATGAAAACCTTAAAGATAATTATGTTGATAAATATGAATATAATTTGCCTGAAATAGTTTTAGATAAAAATTTATTTCAAAGCGAAAAATTAGGAACTTTAGATTTACAAAGCAATTTAAAAGTTAACAACTACGACACAAACAAAACATCTAAAACTCTAATTAACGATCTAGATTGGGAGTCAAAGAATTTTAATTTAAAATCTGGCTTAAACAGTAAATTTTTAGGAAAATTAAAGAATGTAAATTACGAAACAAGTAATATTAAAGGTTTTAAACAAAATGAAACTAATGAAATACATGGTGTAATTGGATATTTTTCAGAAGTTGAATTAATAAAAAAAAATAATAGAAATAATTCACAAAGCCTATTAACTCCTAAAATGTTAATAAAATATTCTCCTGGAAGTATGAAAAAGGAAAATAATGGTTCAAAACTAACCACGGATAGTGTTTTTTCTTTAGATAGAAGTGACGACTCCACCAATTTAGAAAAAGATCTAAGTGCTGCAATTGGTTTTGATTATAAATTGAATAAAAAAGACCAAGAGCTTCAAGTCTCATTAGGTCAAATAATAAGCAGAAAAGAAAATAAAAAGATGGCATCAGTCACAAGTTTGGATGAGAAGCTCTCAGATTTAGTTGGGAGTGCAAATTTAAAAATTAATCAAAACTTAAATTTAGAATATAATTTTTTATTAGATCAAAATTATAATGATATTAATTATAATGAAATTATCTCAACTATAAATTATGGGAATTTAGGTATTAATCTAAATTACTTACAAGAAAAAAACCATATTGGCGCTAATGAATACATACAAACTGATATTAATTATCAAACGACTTCTAATCAGAAATTTGCTTTGAAAAATAAGCGTAATTTAGTAACAAATTCCTCTGAGTATTATGATTTAAGCTATGAATATTATAATGATTGTTTGAGAGCTGCATTAGTTTATAGAAGGGAATTTTATAATGACTCAGAATTAGAAGCTGAAAATTCTTTAATGTTTAAGATTACATTGATACCTTTTGGAAAAATTGATAGCCCATCCTTTTCACAATGATTCTTAAAAATATAAAAATATTTTTTTTTTTAGTTTTCTTTTTAGACTTCTCTGAATTAGTAGGCCTTGAAAATAAAATTATTATCAAAGTAAATAATAAAATAATTACTTCTTATGAGTTAAAAAATAAGATTTTATCAACTCTATTTTTATCAAATGAAGAGTTAAATCAAGAAAATATTAATAAAACAAAAGCTTTAGTTGCAAGATCTTTAATTGACTTAAAATTAAAAGAGAATGAAGTCGAAAAGTATAAAATAGAAATTTCGGAAAATGAGGTTTTTTTAAATTTGAATTCAATAACTAATAAAAATTTAGAAAATTTAAAAACTAAATTTAAAAATAATAATATAGATTTTGAAGTATATAAAAATAATCTTAAAACAGAATTAAGTTGGAGAAAACTTATTTTTTTTCTTTACAATAAGAAGATTGAATTAAACGAATCTGAAATAGATTTAGAATTAAAAAAAATCTTAAAAGATAATAAAAATAATTTCGAATTTGAGTTGTCAGAATTACAAATTAGTTTTAAAGACCAAAATGACAAAAATAAAATAAAAGATTTGATTAATAAAGAGATTAATGAAAAAGGTTTTGAAAATACAGTACTTAAGTATAGCGAGTCTTTGAGTAAAAATAGTCAAGGTAATTTAGGATGGGTTAATGCAAAAAGTTTGTCAAAAAAAATCTTTGATGAAATTAAAGATTTACAGATCAATGAAACTTCAGATCCAATCGTAACAGGTAATACTTTATTGTTTCTTAAGATTAATGCTAAAAGAGAAGTTAATTTAAATAATGAAAATTATGATGTTTTAAAAAAAAAAATTATCGAGTCTAAAAAAAATCAGTTATTCAGCATGTATTCAAATAGTCACTTATCAAAAATAAGGAATCAATCTAAAGTTGAATATAAATGAAAAAAAAAATTATCATAGTTGCTGGAGACCCAGAAAGTATAAATTCTGAAATTCTTTTTAAATCATGGATAAAATTATCCAATCAAGTCAAAAAAAAAATTTATTTAATATCAAATGTAAATTTATTAAACAAACAGTTTAAAAAACTTGGTATTAAAATTGATATTGAAAATACAAATATTAATTCAAATTCAAATAAACTTAAAGTTATTGATGTAAAACTTAGGTTTAAAAATCCATTTAAAATTAATCGCGGTACACTAAAAAAATATATTAAAAACTCTCTTAATATTGCTCATAATTTAGCTACAAAAGATAAAAATGTAATCGGTATTATTAATTGCCCAATTAAAAAAAATCTTCTTGAATTGAATAATGTCGGTGTTACAGAGTTTTTTGCTAAGAAGTGCTCAATAAAAAATAATTCTGAGGTTATGGTAATTAGGAATAATAAACTTGCTGTTGCGCTTATTACAACTCACTATGATTTAAAGAATGTCGCAAATATGATTAGTAAAAATTTGATAATAAAAAAAATAAAAACAATTCATCTTCACTACAAAAGAATACTTAATAAAAAGCCAGAAATAGGAGTTTTAGGTTTAAATCCTCATAATGCCGAATTAAGGAAAAATTCTGAAGAAATTAAAAAAATTACTCCTGCTATTAAAAGTCTAAAAAAATTGGGTATTAAAGTTTTTGGTCCTTTGGTTGCTGATACTGTTTTTATTGAAGAGTATAAAAAATTTGATGTTATAGTTGGCATGTATCATGACCAAGTATTAACACCGTTCAAAGCAATGTATAAATTTGATGCTATTAATTTTACGCTTGGTCTTAATTACTTGCGGGTTTCGCCAGATCATGGTGTTGCGATTAATTTAATTGGTAAAAATAAAGCAGATGAAAATAGTTTACTACAATGTATTAAGTTTATTAATAAATTTGGATAAATGATATTCCCAAAAAAATCATTAGGTCAAAATTATCTAATAGATAAAAATATTATTAAAAAAATTGTTTCTTTAGTAAGAATTTATAATAAAAATGTTATTGAAATTGGACCAGGGAAAGGTGCCTTAACAAACGAAATTTTAAAAAAAAAACCTAAATCATTATGTTTAATTGAAAAAGATTATAATTTATATAAAAGTTTAAAAAAAAAATATTCTGCAGAAAAAAATATTTTAATATATAATGCGGATATACTCAAATTTGATATTGAAAAAATTAGTAAGAATAATGATATAATTTTTGGCAACTTACCCTATAACATTTCATCTCAAATCTTAGTAAGAATATTGAGATTTAAAAAATGGCCTCCTCAAATAAATGATTTTATATTTATGTTTCAAAAAGAATTAGGAGAAAAAATTATTGGGAAATTTAAATCTTCTGGCTACGGAAGACTTTCAATCTTATCGAATCTTAAGTTAAATGTTTTTAAAAAATTCTTTGTTTCTAATAATAGTTTTTTTCCTAAACCAAAAATTACTTCTATAGTTATTCATTTTAAGCCTAAGAAAGAAAATGTCTATAGGATAAAAAATATTAAAAATTTAGAAAAAATTACAAATATTTTTTTTTCTAGTAAAAGAAAAATGATAAACAAAAGTATTAAAAAAATTTTGTCCCAAGAAAAAATTAATAAAATTCAAGATTTGGATATTAACTCTCGACCTTTAGATTTAAAACCCGAAACTTATTATAAAATTACTGAATTATTTGAGCAGTTGTAAATGCTTTTCTTTTCTCTAAAGAAATTATGTTTTCAATTTGTTTAAAACAGTTTTCTAAATTTTTATTTATTATTATGTAATCGTAATCATTCCAATGTTTTACATCTTCTTCGAATGAGTCAAACCTTCTTTTTATCTCTACTGAGGTGTTTTGATTTCTATTTATTAATCTTTTTTTTAGTTCATCTTTACTGTCAGGAATTAAAAAAATTTTAATAAGATTTAAATTATTAAATTTTGATAATTGCTTTGTTCCCTGCCAATCAATATCAAAAATAATATCACTTGAAACTATTATTTCATCTACTTTTTTTTTTAATGTACCGTAAAAATTATCAAATATTTTTGCATATTCATAAAATTCATTTTTTTTAATTAGTTTTTTGAATTCTTCTGAAGATATAAAATGATAATCTATGCCATCCACTTCATTTGATCTAGGCGTTCTTGTTGTATGAGAAACTGATAGTTTGAAGGATTGATATTTTTGTTGTATTTTTTTTGTTATTGTTGTCTTTCCAACTCCTGATGGAGAAGATAAGATAACCATGATATTTTTTTTATCATGTTTCATTGTAAAAAGAGTTAAAGCTTAACTAGATTTGCTCTCTATAAATTTAATCGCGTCTCCAACAGTAAGAATTTTTTCAGCTTCGCTATCAGATATTTCTGAACCAAATTCCTCTTCAAATGCCATTACTAATTCTACTGTATCTAAGCTGTCTGCACCAAGATCATCTATAAAACTTGCTTCTTCTGTTACTTTCTCCTCATCAATGCCTAAGTGGTCTGCAACTATTTTTTTTATTTTACTTTTAATATCTTCTGACATGAATTCCTTTCTTAATTGTTTAATTTCTTAATAGATTATTAATTAGAATTGTCAAGACATATACATTCCGCCATTAACATGAATGGTTTCACCATTAATATATTTTGCCATGTCAGAGGCCAGAAAAGCTACGCAGTTTGAAATGTCCTCGCCTGTCCCAAGGTCTCCAGATGGGATTTTACTAATTAATATTTTTTTAAAATCTTCATTAATTTTATCTGTCATTTCAGTTTTTATAAATCCAGGTGAAACACAATTAACATTAATGTTTTTCTTAGCGTATTCTATGGCTAGAGTTTTTGAAAAAGCAATAATTCCTGCTTTTGAAGCAGCGTAATTTGCCTGTCCTAAATTTCCTGTATGACCAACTATAGAGGTAATATTGATTATTTTTCCATATTTGTTTTTTAACATTTTCTTGATTGCATATTTGCACATTAAAAAACTTGATGTTAAGTTTATATCTAAAACTTTTTTCCAATTTAGTTCTGTTAATCTAATGGAGAGGTTGTCTAATGTTATACCAGCGTTATTTACCAAAATGTCTAGGCCGCCTAATTTTTTACTTGTATTTTCAATAAAATTTTCTATCTTATTGTGTTCATCTAAACTAAACTTTTCAACATCAATATTTGAATACTTATTTTTTAAATCGTTAAGTTTGTTTTCATTGGTGCCTGTAGCTACAATTGAAGAACCCATACTACTAAATTTTTCAACTAAACAGTTTCCTATACCGCCTGTGGCACCAGTTATTAATACTTTTTTATCTTTTAAATTCATCAGATAATTTTTTCATATCAGCAATTGAGTTAATTGAAAAGCAATTTACATCTTTCACTGTTCTTTTAACCATCCCAGTTAGGGCCTTTCCTGGTCCCACCTCAATAAAATTCTTAACACCTGCTTGAGCCATATGTATTATACTTTCTCGCCATTTAACAGTTGAGAAAATTTGTTCTACTAACAGCTTTTTTATTGTTTCAAAATTTTCTTCTGGTTTTGCAGTCACATTATTAATAATTTTAACTATAGGATTGTTAAAATTTGTATTATAAATTTTTTTTTCCATATTAAGAGCTGCTTGTTTCATTAACGAACAATGAAATGGTGCGCTTACTTTTAGTGGAATTGTTTTAATTTTTTTTTCTTTTAAAATTAATTTTAATTTATCTAATTTTTTCGTGTCACCGCTAACAATAACTTGGCCATCCGCATTATCATTGGCCACTTCACAGACTCCGATTTCACTTTCTATTGATTTTATCAGGATACTTAGCTCATTAATATTTACCCCTAGCACTGCTATCATGCTACCTTTACCTATCGGCACGGCTTCCTGCATTGCTTTACCTCTCTCGTGCAACAAAAATAAAGCATCATCAAAATTCAATGACTCTGAGCAAACCAAAGCGCTGTATTCGCCAAGTGAATGGCCTGCAAAATACTCAAAAGATTTCAAATCAAATCCATGTTCATCTTTAAGTACTTTAAAAATTGAATAGCTCACAGTTAAAATTGCAGGCTGAGTATTTTTTGTTAATTGGAGTTCATTTTCAGGGCCTTCAAGAATTATTTTTGAAATTTGAAAATTTAATTTTTCATCGGCTAGCTTGAATATTTTTTTTACTAGCTCATAATTGTTATAAAATTCAGTGCCCATTCCTACGACTTGTGAACCTTGTCCTGGAAATAATAAAGCGTTCATTTCTATCAGTTTTTTTAGTAATTATTACAGTTGATATAATCTTTTATTATAGTATAAACCACATTTTATAAATAATTAATAAAACTTAATTAACATAACAAATTATGGCTTTTTACGAGAACACAATAGTAGCTAAACAAGATACTGCAGAAAAAGATCTTAAAATAATTAAAGATAAATATAATGAGATTATTAATAATTCATCTGGAAAAGTTATAAAAATTGAGGAATGGGGTTTACTGAATTTAGCTAAAAAAATTAAAAAATATAAAAAAGGTTTTTATATTCATTATAAATTTGAAGGTAACGGCGTCACGATAAATGAATTAGAAAAAAAAGTTAAAATTGATGGCTCTATAATCAGGCATTTAACTGTTAAGTATAAAAATTTAGATACCAAGAACGAATTTTTTAAAAAAAAATAATCCACTATGAAAAGAAAAAATAAAAAATTTCAAAAAAAAAATTCAAGCTCGCTTAATAAACTAAGTCTATTTCAAAAAAATGATGGTAGATTTTCGAAAAAGTGCCCTCTTTCCGTAAAGGATGCTCCATTACTTGATTACAAAAATATTAATCTACTAAAAAAATATATATCTGATAATGGAAAGATTTTATCTTCAAAAATAACATCGGTATCATTCAGTAAACAAAAAAAATTATCAAGAGAAATTAAAAAGGCAAAAATTTTAGGGTTAATATAATGGAAATAATTTTATTAGAAAATATTCTTAATTTAGGAAATATTGGGGACAAGGTAACGGTTAAGAATGGGTATGGTAGAAATTTTCTTCTTAAACAAGGTAAAGCCTTAAGATTTAGTAAAGATAACCTTGAATTAGTAAATAAAAAAAAAAATGAACTAAATAAAAAAAATACTGAGACAAAAAATAAATTTAAAGAAATTGCAAAAATTGTAGAAAATAAAACTTTTATCTTCAATAAAGAAAGTAAAGAAAACGGGGAACTTTTTGGTTCTATAAAACCTAAAGAAATAACAAACATGATTAAAGACCAAGTTAACGCGGAAGTTAGTCCGTCTCAAATAATATTAAAAGATGAACTTAATAAAATTGGATTATATAAAATAGATATCAATTTTCATTCTGAAGTTAAGGCAAATATTTCTATCAAGATAGACAAAGTACAATCCAAATAACTTCTCCACAGAATTTAAAAAAAGTGTGTAACTTTTTTCTTTTAAATTAAAAGCATTCTTTTATCTTGCTCAAGTGGAAGAAATAAAATCGATTCAAAAAAATCTTGAAAATAAGCAACCTTCTAATCTAGAGGCAGAACAAGCCCTTATTGGATCAATACTAGTCAACAATGATATTATTGATGAAGTTTCAGTCATTATAAAATCACACATGTTTTATGATCCTGCGCATATAAAGATTTATGAAACTATTGAAAACTTAAATAATAAAGGAATGATTGCAAATCCAATTACACTTAAAAATTTTTTTGAAAAAGATAACATGCTCAGTGATGTGGGTGGTACAGAATATTTAGTTAAACTAACTAGATTTTCTGGCTCCGTAAAACAATCAATCGATTATGGAAAAATTATTCATGAAATGTATCTAAGAAGAGAGTTGGTAATGGTTTCTGATAAATTATCATCAGATACTTTAAATGCAAATTCTGAGGAAAAAAATGCAGAAACCATTATTGAAGAAACAGAAAAATCTCTTTACGATTTAGCGGAAAAAGGTACTTTTTCTCAATCATATTTAAAATTTAATAAAGCATTAGACGAGACAATAAAGATGGCTACTCTTGCTATGCAAAGTGATCAAGGGATTGTTGGTGTGCCTACTGGTCTTACTGATTTAGATGAAAAATTAGGCGGTTTACATAAATCAGATTTAATAATTTTGGCAGGTAGGCCCTCGATGGGTAAAACAGCTCTAGCTACTAATATTGCGTTTAATGCCTCACAACATATTTTAAATAGGCAAGAAAAATCTGCTGTTGCCTTTTTTTCACTAGAGATGTCATCAGAGCAATTATCAACTAGAATTTTATCAGAACAAGCTAAAATTAAATCAGATGATATACGACGTGGTAAGGTTACTGAAGAAGAAATAAATAGGTATATAGAAACTTCAAGAAATATTTACAATTTACCTTTATTTATTGATGAGACGCCAGCAATTACTATCGCCGCTTTAAGCAACAGGGCAAGACGTATTAAAAGATTGCATGGTTTAGCTCTAGTTGTTGTTGATTATATACAGCTGATGCGTTCTAGTTTAAATAAACATGAAGGTAGGGTTCAAGAAATTTCAGAAATCACTCAAGGTTTAAAGGCTCTTGCCAAAGAATTATCAGTTCCAGTTTTAGCACTATCTCAGCTATCTAGAGCCGTAGAACAAAGAGATGATAAACAACCTCAATTAGCTGATCTAAGGGAGTCCGGGTCAATTGAACAAGATGCTGATGTAGTAATGTTTGTTTATAGGGAGGCCTATTATCTTGAAAGAAAGCAACCGAAATTAGGTTCAATTGAGCACGCTGAATGGCAGTCAAAAATGAATGATGTTAATGGCTTAGCTGATATTATTTTGGGTAAACAAAGACATGGTCCTACTGGTACTGTTAAAGTAGAATTTGAGGGTATTTATACAAAATTTAAAGATTTAACTAAAAATTAACCTAAATTTTCCCTTTAGTTATAAATAAATTAGGATATATCTGAAATGTTTACATGTTCGCTAGTTTTTATAAAAAAATAATTATAGATTTTCCAAGATTAACGCTTCTTTTTTTAATTTTAACTATTATTTTTTCAATTTATCATTCAAAAAATTTTAATTTGGATGCTTCTTCTGATGCTTTGCTACTTGAGGGGGATCCTGATTTAAAATATCTAAGAGAAGTAAATGAAACTTATGGCACTAAGGATTTTTTAGTTTTAACTTACACACCAATTTCAAATTTTACAGAAAAAGAGACCATTCTCAATCTCCAATTACTTAAATCAAAAATTGAAAAATTAACTTGGGTTGATAACGTTATTACAATCATTGATGTTCCTCTCTTAAAAAGTACTGATGAGGGTTTGATGGAAAGACTTACAAATTATAAAACATTAGCTTATCCAGAAATTGATAGAAAAAGAGGTTTTGATGAAATTATAAATAGTCCTATCTATAGAAATTATGTAATTAGTGAAGATGGTAAAACCTCTGGCATAGTGGTTTATCTTAAAAAAGATGAAAGATTAGAAGAATTTATTAAAATAAAAGATCAGTATTTTTATCAGTTGAAAGAAGTAGGGTTATCTAAAGAAGATAAATTAAATTTTAAAAAATTTATTAAAGAGTATGAGGAATATAAAAATTTATATAACTTAAGAAATCATCAAAACATTACAGAAATAAGAGATGTAATTAGCAAATATGGAGAAAATGCAAAAATACATTTAGGTGGAATACCAATGATTGCAGATGATATGATGAGCTATATTAAAAACGACATCATAGTATTTGGTTTAGGGGTTTTTGTTTTTATAATTATCACTCTTTGGTTTATTTTTAAGAATATAAAATGGGTTTTAATGCCATTGTTGGGTTGTGCAACGTCAGTAGTAATAATGATTGGCTTGCTTGGATTGATTGGGTGGAAAGTGACAGTGATTTCATCAAATTTTATTGCTTTGATGCTTATACTAAACATGGCGATGAATATCCATGTAACTGTAAGATTTTTACAATTAAAAAAAGAATTTCCAGAACTTAAAAAAAATGAAGTTATATTTCAAACAAGTAAAAAAATGTTCCTTCCAATTCTTTATACGGTTTTAACTACTATATGTGCATTTTTATCTTTAGTTTTTAGTGGAATTAAACCAATAATTGATTTTGGTTGGATGATGACTTTAGGATTACTCATTTCTCTATTAGTGACATTTTTATTATTACCATCTTTAATAAGTGTAATTTCATCAGAAAATGAAATTGATATAAAAGATACAGAAAAATCATTTATTACCTCATCATTAGGGTCTTTTACAAAAAATAATAAACTTTTAATATTTGGATCAGCTCTACTAATTGTAATATTTAGTATGACAGGAATTTTTAAGCTTGAGGTAGAAAATAGCTTTATAAATTATTTCGACAAAGAAACTGAAATTTACAAGGGTATGAAAAAAATTGACGATGATTTAGGAGGAACTACTCCATTAAACGTAATACTCAAATTTCCTAAAAAAACAAAAGAAATTAAGAAAGAAGATGATGAATTTGATGAATGGCAGGAGGATAACGAAACAAATGAAAATAAAGCTAAATATTGGTTTACTAGAGACAAAATGGATAAAATTATTAAGGTGCATGATTATTTAGACTCATTGCCTGAAATAGGAAAGGTCTTGTCATTTGGCTCTATTTTAAGGGTAGCTGAAGATTTGAACAATAAAGAATTACAGAGTTTAGAAATTGCTGTTTTATACAGCAAGATACCCGTAGAAATAAAAAATGAGATTATTTCACCATATATATCTGTAGAAAAAGATGAAGCTAGAATTAGTTTAAGGATTAAAGACTCATTGGAAGGATTGAAAAGAAACGATCTAATTAAAAAGATAAATTCTGAACTTAATTCAAAGTTAGGTTTAGAAAAAAGTGAATATAAATTAGCAGGTGTATTAATTTTATTTAATAATTTATTACAAAGTTTATTTAAGTCTCAAATTCTTACGTTAGGAATAGTTTTGCTTGGGATATTTTTAATGTTCTTCCTCTTATTTAGAAATGTTGTAATTTCTTTGATTGGAATAGTTCCGAATTTTATTGCTGCTTTTTTTATTCTTGGCATTATTGGTTTTTTAAAAATCCCTCTTGATATGATGACCATTACTATAGCCGCCATCACCATTGGTATAGCTGTTGATAATAGCATTCATTATATATACAGATTTAAAGAGGAATTTAAAAAAATAAAAAATTATAATGGTACACTTGATAAATGTCATAGCACAGTAGGGATAGCAATTTTGAATACATCTATTACTATCGTATTTGGGTTTTCTATTTTAGTTTTATCAAATTTTATACCTACTATTTACTTTGGAGTATTTACAGGTATAGCAATGTTACTAGCTATGATATCGGTTTTAACGTTGTTGCCAAAACTAATTCTTACTTATAAACCATTTGGTGAAGAGACTAATGAATTCTAATAATGGAAGATTTTGTAGTTAATTTTTTGAATAATCTAAATTTGTTAGATATTTTTTTCTTGCTAATTCTAACCTACAATATATTTCAATGTTTTTTTAAGGGATTTTCCTTGAGTTTAATTTCATTTATGAAATGGGTTTTATCAACAATAACAACAATCATATTGACCCCAAAATTTCAACCTATAGTAAGCCAATACATTGAATCAAAATTTGTTAATAGCGTAGGACTTGGAGTGGTAATTTTTATTTTAACTTTATTTATAATAATTTTAATTGGAAAAACTTTAAGTAAAACTATAACCTGGACTGGTGTTGGGTCTATAGATAAAGGATTTGGTTTATTGTTTGGTTTTTTTAAAGGATATATTGTTGCGGTGTGTTTATTTTCAATTTTTAATTGGTTTTATCCTTATCAAAATTGGGGTATATCAGTTGAAAAGGCGATATCGTTTAAATTAATAAATAAAGGCAATGAGATCTTAATAAAAGAATTTCCTTCAAGTGAAGATTTCATTGATACAAAAGAAAAAATTGAAAAATTTTAATTCAGACAAGTTAAGAGAAGAATGTGGAATATTTGGCATATCTAATCACGGAGATGCTTCCGCATTAGTTGCTTTAGGTCTTCATGCTTTACAACATAGAGGTCAGGAAGGCTGTGGTATTGTCTCTTTTGATGGAAAAAATTATCACTCCGAAAAAAGACAAGGCTTAGTTGGAGATCATTTTACAAATCCTGAAACTTTAAAAAAACTTCCTGGAGAATTTGCAATTGGTCATAATCGTTACTCCACTACCGGCGAAACCTCTATAAGAAATATTCAGCCTTTTTTTGCTGATTTGCACATGGGTGGGTTAAGTGTTGCTCATAATGGAAATTTAACTAATGCACTAATACTAAGAGAAATATTAGTCAAAGAGGGAGCAATTTTCAGAACAACTAGCGACACAGAAACAATTGTACAACTTATAGCTAAATCAAAAAGGGAAAAATTTACTGATAAATTAATTGAAGCTTTGTTTCAAATACAAGGTGGATATTCTTTAATTCTAATGACTAATAAAAAATTAGTCGCTGTTAGAGATCCCTATGGAATACGACCATTGGTAATAGGTAAATTAAAAGATTCATATATTTTTGCTTCTGAAACTTGTGCATTAGATATTGTTGGAGCAACTTTTGTTAGAGAAGTTGAAAATGGTGAAATAGTGATCATAGAGAATAATGAATTAAAATCTGTTAAACCGTTTCCAATACAAAAACCTCGACCTTGTGTTTTTGAATATATTTATTTTGCTAGGCCAGATAGTATAATAAAAAACAAGTGTGCCTATGAATATAGAAAGAGATTAGGCATCGAACTAGCAAAGGAGACGGATTGTGAAGCTGACTTTGTGGTTCCTGTGCCAGACTCTGGTGTGCCAGCGGCTCTGGGGTACTCTGACCAATCGCAAAAACAATTTGAATTAGGTTTAATAAGGAATCATTATGTTGGAAGAACATTTATCGAACCAACTCAAAATATTAGAAGTTTGGGAGTAAAACTTAAATTGAGTTCTACAAAAACTATTGTTAAAAACAAATCAATAATTCTAATTGATGACTCTTTAGTCAGGGGAACTACTTGTCATAAAATTGTTAAAATGCTTTATGAAAGTGGCGCAAAAGAAGTTCATGTTAGAATTGCGTGCCCAGAGATTAGATACCCTGATTTTTATGGCGTTGATATGCCTACTAAAGAAGAATTGCTTGCTTTTATGAAAAATAATCATGAAATGTGTCAGTTTATAAATGCTAAAAGTTTAAAATTTTTAAGCTTAGAAGGTCTTTATAAAGCTCTCTTAGGTCAGAAAAGAAATAATAGTTATCCCCAATTTAGTGATCACTATTTTACTGGTGATTATCCAATTAAACCTAACGATAATTTACAAGGACTTAAAATTAAACAATTATCTTTATTGAGTGGAAAGTCTAATAATTAGTTAATAATAACAAGATTATTTTTTTTATTCAAAAATAATATGGACTCGTCAATTATTATTGGTTGAGACTTAATTTTTGAAGGCAATTTATAAATATTGTCTATGCTTCCGTTCATTTTAAATTTTAAAACGTAGGAATTTTCAAGAAAGATAAATATTTGGCTGTTCAATATCATATAGCTTTTAAATATTGCATCTTTTTTATCTATTTTTAGAAAATCAGCAATTAATTGATTGATATCATATGAATAAATAATTTCCGAAGTATTTATATTCATGCAGATGATTAAATTATTTTTTGTAATAAAAAAAATATAATTCTCATAAATTAAAGGCTTAAGATTTGTGGAAAAATCAAATTTACTTAAAATTGAACCATTTTCGCTATTGATAATATATGTCGATTGATTTGCAGAAATTACAATTTTATTATTTTCATTTATGATTTCATTTCCTAAAAAAAGATTTGAAGGGTTTAGATCAGTGGATTGGTTTAAATTTATAAACCAATTTATATCAATATTTTTAAGACTCACTGAATACAAGGAGCCAAATGAATTTAAAAAATATAAGCTATTCTTATCTAGGGATAAACTATTAATAAATTGATTCTTAATAATATCTTCTTCAGTTGGTATTGCTTTAATTATATTGCCATTATTTTTATCAAAAAAAATTAGTTCATTATTTTGATTAGATGCGATCAACATTTTTTCTGTTATTTTCAAATTTGATCTAAAGGGAATTTTATATTTTTTAGCCCATAAAATTTTTTTCTCAGAATAATTATACGCATAAAGATAACCTAAATTATCCGATACAAAAATGATATTATTTTCTAATATCAAGTTTAATTTTTTTTTTATTTTTTTATATTTTTTTTTATAAAAGTTAAATTTGTGTGAAAAATTATCTTTGCCTGTTGAAAAGATTATTAGATCGCCATTTTCATCATTTGCAACTAAGTTTTTCGATTTAAAAAGTAAAAGATTATTTATTTTATTTCTTGAAATTTTTTTACTTTTAAACGAAAGTTCATTAAGATCTTTATATTTAAAATTATCTAAATTATTATTATTTTTATAAAAAATATCTTTCCACTCAATATTTTTTTTGGGTGTAGATATTTTAAATTTATAATTATCATCAAATTCTATAATCTCATTAAATAATTTTTCTGATGATGAAAATTTTTTGAAATCCTTAAATTGATCATCTTTTTTTGAGATTGAAAATGATTCATTGCTCCAAATACCAGATTTATTGTCGAAAGAGCAAGATGATAAAAAAATAATAATTAAATAAAAATAAAATAATTTCATTATTTTATTCAAGAATTTGTTGTGAAATTTTTCCTAGAATTGATTTTTCTTTGACTAAATTTTTTAGTATTGTCTCACCTATGTTTTTTTCACCTGTCTTAATTAAATATAATGCTTTTTTTAGCTTAATTAAATCAGATTTATCTTTAGTATAATTAATTTTTTCTAATTTTTGAAAATAATTTAAAATTAGCTTTTTTTCATCAACTAAATTTTTTTCAATAATTAAATTTAAAGCAAGAATTGAATAGACTTTATTTTTACTGTTAATAATTTCCTCATAAAAATTTTTTGCCTTGTTTTTTTCTCCTGAAGATAAATATAGCCCTGCCTGCACGTATTTTTCTGCTATTGAATTATTCTTCTTTTCTTTTAATACATTAAATACAATTATTGAGATGAGTAATAAAAATAATGAAATAAAAATAAAAATAATTTTTAATTTATTACTACTGTAAAATAATTTAATCTTATTTGTTGGGTTGATATTATTATCTAGACTATTATCCATTATAGTTATGTATTTTTGATGGAAAATTTTTTAATTTTACATCTCTAGTATATTTTTTTACAGCTTTTTCAATAATTCTATTAATGTTTGCGTATTTTTTAACAAATTTTGGATAAAAACCACTTAATCCAAGCATATCGTCTGTAACTAGAATTTGCCCATCACAATAAACAGAAGAACCAATACCAATAGTGGGTATTTTTATTTTATTTGTGATCATTTTAGCGGATTGTGGTGATAAACATTCTAGAACAATTGCAAACGCACCAGATTTTTCTATTAATTTTGCTTCCTTTAAAAGCTTTAAAGCTTCATTTTTAGTTTTACCTTCTATTTTAAATTTTTTTTTGTGCTGAGGTGTATATCCTATGTGCCCCATAACGGGTATTTTTTCATTTATTAAAAATTTAATTATCTTATAATTATTTTTATTACTTTCCAATTTAACGGCATCACATCCTGTTTTTTTTATAATTAATTTTGCATTTGTTTTTGCTGATTTTGGATTTTCATAAGTTCCCTTAGGCATGTCAGCAACTAAAAGAGATTTTTTAACTCCTAATCTTACGCTTGATGTATGTTGAATTATATTATCTAAGCTTAATTTATGTGTACCTTTGTGCCCATATAAAACATTCGCCATAGAGTCTCCAACAAGAATTATGTCACAAAAATTATCTAAAATCTTAGCTATTGCTTTCGAATAAGCTGTCAAACAAACAATTTTTGATTTATTTTTTTTTAATAAAATTTTTTTTATTTTTTTGCTCATTATTCTAGTTCAATTGTGCTAGGTGGTTTTGATGTAATATCATAAACAACTCTATTAATTCCCTTAACATTATTTATAATTTTATTAGAAATGTTATCTAAAAAAAATTTTGGAAAATTAAAATAATCTGCTGTCATTCCATCCTCAGATACTACAGCTCTTAATAAACAAATATTTTCATATGTTCTTAAGTCTCCCATTACACCGACGGTCTTAATTGGCAATAAAGCAGCATATGCTTGCCAAATTCTCTTGTACAGTTTTTTTTTAATTAATTCTTTTATGTAAATATTGTCTGCTTCTTGAAGTATCTTAATTCTTTCTTGTGTTATGTCTCCTATTATTCTAATTCCTAAACCTGGGCCAGGAAAAGGATGTTTATAATTTATTGAGTCTACCAATCCTAGAGATTTTCCTAAAATTCTGACCTCATCTTTAAAAAATTCTTTCAATGGTTCTATCAATTGCAAATTCATTTTTTTTGGTAATCCTCCTACATTATGATGAGATTTTATTTTAGAAGTTTTACTTCCAGATGAAGATTTGCTCTCAATAATATCTGGGTAAAGAGTGCCTTGAGCTAAAAACTTAATTTTTTTATTTTTTTTTGACTCTTTCTCAAAAACTTTAATAAATAAATTTCCGATTATTTTTCTTTTTTTTTCGGGGTTTGAAATATTTTTAAGCCTTTTTAAAAATATTTTTGAAGCATCAATTAATTTAACATTAAGTTTATATTTATTTTTAAATAATCTATAAGTATATTTAAATTCATTCTTTCTCATTAATCCTGTGTCCACCATTATACAAATAAGATTTTTTTTAATTGCCTTATTAACTAATAGTGCAACCACGCTGCTATCCACACCTCCAGATAGAGCACAAATAACTTTGTCATTTTTAACTTTATTTTTTATCTCATCTATTAATTTATTTTGTTGGGATGGAATATTCCATTTTTTTCTTATTTTACAAATTAAAAATAAAAAATTTTTAAATATTTGTTTTCCATTATCTGTATGTGTTACTTCTGGATGAAACTGTACACCGTAAATTTTATCTTGTGTATTTTCTATTATTGTTAATTTAGAGTCCTTAGTTGAGGCAACTGTTTTAAAATTCTTAGGCAGCTTGACTACAGCATCTTCATGACTCATCCATACAGCTTTCCTAATTTCAAGATATTTGTTAGTTAAAGGAGAATTTTTTTTTTTAAATAAATAGGCTCTTCCAAATTCTCTTCTTTTTTTTGAAGGTTTGATTTTACCGCCTAATATTTTTGCTATTAGTTGTAGACCATAACATATTCCTAATATTGGTATTTTTTTTTTAAATATTTCCTTTGGAACAGTTTCAAATTTTGTAGCTGTGACTGTTGAGGGGCCTCCAGAAAATATAATTCCTTTAATATCATTATAATCTCTTAATTTATTAATTTTTTTTGGTGTGATTATTTCAGAATATACACCAAGTTCCCTTATTCTTCTTGCTATTAGTTTTGTTACTTGTGAGCCAAAATCAACAATTAAAATTTTATCTTTATTTTTTTGAGATTGCATTTATTTTTTTGATAAATTTTCAATTTCAATTTTTAATTCGTCGCTTTGATTGCAAAAATTAATACATATAGCTTTTAATTTTTTATTAAGTTCTTTACTTTTGTTGTAATCGGATGAGGACAATTTTAATTTTGCTAGACTATAAACTGCCTCTTCATTTTTGGGATTTAATAACATAACTGTATTTAAATTTTGTTCCTCTAGAATTATATTTTCTCTTTTGTTAAAAATTTTTGATAAATATAAATAAGATGACTCATTTTTTGGATTATAAACTATATCTTGTTCAAATTTAAATCTAGCTTCATCAAATTTTTTTTTATTAAATAAATCGACTCCATCTTTATAAAATTTAGATTTGGCAAATAAAATATTTGGTGCTAGTAAAAAAAGAAAAAAAGAGATAAATATTTTTTTTATCATAATTTATAGTTTATTGTTTTTTGCGTCATTTCCACGCTATGTACCATGCTTTCGTAAAATCCTGCTTTTGTAATTTTTATAAATTTTGCTTTTTTATTTATTTCTTTTAAATTTTTAGCTCCAATATATCCCATTGAAGATCTCAATCCACCTTGTAGTTGATATATTATTTCAGATACCTTTCCTTTATATTCTACTCTACCCTCTACTCCTTCTGGTACAAATTTTGATTTATCTTTAAAATTTTTTTGAAAATATCTATTCGCCGACCCAGCTGACATTGCGCCTATTGAGCCCATTCCTCTATATTCTTTAAAAAATTTTCCTTTTACTTTAAATTTTTTTCCTGGACTTTCTTCAGTACCAGCAAAAATTGACCCCATCATTATAGCATCAGCCCCTGCGGCTAAAGCTTTTGCAATATCTCCTGAAAATTTAATTCCGCCGTCAGAAATTATTTTTATATTTTTTTTATTAAGTGCTTTTTTAACCTCTATAATAGCTGATATTTGAGGCACGCCTATTCCAGCTACCATTCTAGTTGTACAAATCGATCCAGGCCCAATTCCAACTTTTATTATATCAGCTCCTGAATTATATAATTTTTTTGCAGCTTCTCCCGTTGCAATATTTCCAACACAAATTGGAATTTTTTTTATGATTTTTCTAATTTTTGCTAAAGTTTTAAGAACTTTTTCACTATGGCCATGAGCTGTATCAATGACTATCAAATCAGCACCGTTAGATATTAACGATCTCGCTCTATCCATATCTTCTTCATTGGTGCCTATAGCTGCTCCAACGAGTAATTTTTTATTTTTTACTTTTTTTACTTCTTGTGATTGATTTTTTATGCTTAAATTTCGGTGAATAATTCCTATACCACCTTCTTTGCCTATTGCTATGGCCATTTTAGACTCTGTTACTGTGTCCATTGCGGAAGATAAAAATGGAACTTTAAGAGAAATTTTTTTTGTTAATTGGAGGTGTATATTTGTTCTTGAGGGCAAGACGGAAGAATATCTGGGTAAAAGTAAAATATCATCAAAGGTTAACGCTTCTTTAATTGCATCCATAATAACTTATATACAATTATTTTTATTTATAAAGACTTTAAAATTTCACAATGTAAATAAGTTTCTTTTGACTCTTTTCTGCTAGATTCTGGCTTAAAAAAATTTACTTTTTTAAACACCGATTTTGCTAGATTTTTCACTTCTATAAAGTCCTCTCCCATAAAAATTTTTGAAACTAATACACCTTTAGGTTTTAGGGTGTTCTTAGATAGATTTATTACTTCGGCACATAATTGATTTGTTCTTATTGAGTCTAATGATTTGTTCCCAGTAGTATCAGCGGCCATATCAGATACAATTACATCTAAATTTGACTTAAAATAACTAATAACTACATCTTTTATCTCATCTTCAAAAATATCTCCTTTGATAAATTTTAAATTTTTAATTGGCTTCATATCTTTAATATCTATAGACATTATTTTACCTGTTTTAATTAATTCACTTGCTACTTGACTCCACCCACCTGGGCAAGATCCTAAATCTAACAAGTTAGTTTTATTTTTGATGAATTTAAATTTTTTATTAATCTCAATTAATTTAAATGATGCTCTGGATCGATAACCTAAAGCCTTTGATTTTTTAAAAAATTGATCTCTGTGTTGTTTGATTCTCCATGAATTACTTTTTTTTGTTCTTTTCGATTTTTTCATTATAAAATATCTTCATGATTATCATCAGATATTTTTTCTACATTTTTTTTATTTTGATTGTTATAAATTAATATGCTTACAGGTATTGAAACTATGTAACTAATTCCAAATATTAATAATGTTTCTAAAGTATAAAATAAAAGTGCTATAAAAACTATTCCTATACCTAATAACAAGAAAACAGTGGCTTTGGGCGATATAGATATTTTTTTTAACGCCAAGGTTGGGATTTTGCTTACTAATAAAATTGCAATTGAAATAGTCAAGAATGGAGTTAACTGTTTAACATTTAGTCCAAAGTTTAAATTAGTTAGTTCATAAATTAATGGCATTAAAATCAATAGCCCTCCAGCAGGTGCTGGAATACCTTCGAAGAAATTATTCTTCCATTTTTCTGTTTCATTAATTTTAGTTAAATTAAATCTAGCTAATCTTAAAACACAACAAACTGAATATATTAATGTAATAGCCCATCCGAGTTTTCCATAATTATTTAATTCCCAAAAATATAGAATAAAAACCGGGGCTATACCAAAACTCACAAAGTCTGTTAAAGAATCTAATTCTTTTCCAAATTCAGATGTTCCTTTAATTAATCGAGCAATTCTTCCATCCAGTGCATCTAAAATTGCTGCTATTAAAATTAAAGTGACTGCTAAACTAAAATTACCATCGATCGCAAATTTAATTGAGCTTATACCTAAGCAAACTCCTGCAATTGTTAGAATATTAGGTAATAAGTATCTTGTTTTTTTTGATGAAACTAATTTAAATTTTTTATTTTCTTCCATTACTCTGAAGCTAGTAGACTTTCTCCTGCTACAACGTTTTGACCAAGTTGTGCTAATACTTTTTTGTTTTTAAAATAAATATCAACTCTACTTCCAAACCTAATCATTCCTATTCTATCACCTTGCTTTAATTCTTGGCCTTGTTCTACTTCGCAGACTATTCTTCTCGCTACTAGGCCGGCGATTTGAACAATTACTATCTCTTCGCCATTATTTAATTTAATTTTAAAATAATTTCTCTCATTCTCTTCGCTAGCTTTATCTAAGGAAGCGTTTAAAAATTTCCCAGGTTTATAGTAAATTTCTTCCACTTTTCCAGTTGAAGGTATTCTGTTTACATGACAATTGAACACGTTCATAAAAATGCTAATTTTTGTAAAAGTTGTGTTTTCCAATCTAAGTTCTTCTGGGCCAGATTTTTCTGAAATGTCTGTGATTAAGCCATCGGCAGGACTTACTAAATAACTATCATCATTTATTGAATATCTTTCTGGATCTCTAAAAAAGTAATAAACCCAAACTGTAATTAAGATAAATAAAAAACCAATAAATTTTGAAAAAAATAGAACTATAAAAGTGGCTAAAATAGATATTGCTAAAAACTTGTAACCTTCTTTATGTATTTTGGGAAATATAGTATTAAACATAATTTATAATTTGATAATTTTTTCCTAATATGTATAAAAACTACAGTTAATCAATCTATATTTTATGGCTAAAATAAAAGTTAAAAATCCAGTTGTTGAGTTAGATGGTGATGAAATGACTAGAATTATATGGTCTTTCATAAAAGACAAGCTCATCAAACCTTATTTAGAAATAGACCTTAAATACTATGATTTAGGAATGGAAAGTAGGGATAAAACTGATGATCAAATTACTATAGATGCTGCTAATGCAATTAAGCAATATGGTGTTGGTGTTAAGTGCGCAACTATTACACCTGATGAAGCAAGAGTTGAGGAATTTAAACTTAAAAAGATGTGGAGATCACCTAACGGAACAATTAGAAATATTTTAGGTGGAACAGTTTTTAGAGAGCCAATTATTTGCAAAAATGTTCCTAAATTAGTTCCTGGCTGGACTAAGCCAATTGTTATTGGTCGTCATGCATTTGGAGATCAATATAGAGCGACTGATTTTTTGATACCTGGTGAAGGTAAAATGGAAGTTAAGTGGACGTCTAAAGATGGTAAAGATAAAAAAGAATTTGAAGTATTTAATTTCACTGGACCTGGTACTGCGTTAGCAATGTATAATTTAGATGATTCTATAAAAAATTTTGCTAGAGCATGTATGAATTATGGTCTTGAAAGAAAATGGCCAGTTTATTTATCTACTAAAAATACAATCTTAAAAGCTTATGACGGTAGATTTAAAGATTTATTTCAAGAAGTTTATGAAAAAGAATTTAAGGATAAATTTGAAACGTCAAAAATTACTTATGAACACAGATTAATTGATGACATGGTGGCATGCGCTATGAAGTGGAATGGTGGTTATGTTTGGGCGTGTAAAAATTATGATGGTGATGTTCAGTCTGATACTGTCGCTCAAGGATTTGGGTCTTTAGGACTGATGACAAGTGTTTTAATGACTCCAGATGGTAAAACAGTTGAATCAGAAGCTGCTCACGGAACAGTAACTAGACATTATAGAA
>JADHRE010000013.1 GCA_016777595.1 Candidatus Pelagibacter sp. | reverse complement strand
GAACCTCAACCAGAACCAGAGCAACCAGCTCAAGAAGAAACTCCATCAGAGACTACGCAAGAAGAAACTCAGTCAGATAATACAGATCAATCATCAAATAATGATGATGATAATAACAATAGATAATCGCTTCAACCTTTTAGACACAAAGGACTTAAAAGCCTAGGGATCAACAAACTTCATTGTCTCAGACAGTCTCAGGTAGTCTCAAAACATTATCAATTCTAACTTTCTTATTTAACCCTTCAATTAGTATATAGAACCAAAATTTGGTAAGATGATTTAACAATTATTTATATATTTAAAAATGAGTAAAAAATTTTATATCCTTACAATTAGTATCTTTATTTTATTTAACTCCCTTACATTAAACAATTCTTACTCCAAAAATCTAATGACTCATGGTTTAACAGGTGGTTACTGTAGCGAAATGAATCAAATGTATAAAGATTATCCTGATGCAACAGGTATGCTTTTAGAGGAAGGTATAAGAGCATTTTTAACAGGTGCTAATACATCGTTGATAGTTATGGGAAAAGAAAAAGAGGTAAGAAAAATTAATGTTCATGATTCAATTTACATTATTGAATATATAAAAAAAGAATGCGCAAAAGACGCTTTGAAAGGAGAAGATGCCCAACTTTGGTCAATACTTGGAATCTACTTTAGAGAACTTCCAATTGGGGGTTTTTATTAATATGAAAAAAATATTTTATTCTGAAAAATACGGATGGTCATTTCCAGGAAAATATATTTTATTAGCAATACCAGCAATTGTTGGACTGATATATTTTGAAAATATATTTATAAACATTATTCTTTCCCTTTATTTATTTGGATGCGTTATTGGTTTTTTTAAAGGAGACAGATAGTTATATGAAAAAGTTTTTAACTATCATAGCTCTGGGTTTGTTATGTAATAATTTTAGTTTTGCTAATGAAATAGAGAAACCAAAATATGATACAAATAATTTTAATAAAAATATAATTAAATATAAATGGAAACACACAGGTTCATTCAAAGCTCAAAATGGAGTACATGTTCAGACTCTTAAAAACGGTCAATGGAACTTGTACTGCGCCATAGTAATTGAGAATACAATATGTTGGCTGCCATAGGTATAGAAGAAAATGAGTAAACAAAAAATTAAATTTGAACAGTGTTACAGATGTAAAAAACAAAAAGATACTTTGAGATTAATAATGTTTTATGGAAAAAAAGTTTTTGAATGTAAGAATTGCAAAAGAAATTTAAAACCAACTAATATTGGAAAATTAGAAAGTTACTGGTTACCAAGCAATGAAATTCATTAAAATATGAAAAAAATTTTATTAATTGTAATTTTATTATTTTTAACTTTTTCAAACGCTGCGATCTCAAAAGAAATTCAAGCTTATTGTTTGATATCAGCAGCAGACATTGAAAAAGCAAGGTTAGATCCTAAAGAAAACGAGAGATTTGCCGGCAAAACTATAAAATTACTTTTATCTTTTGCGGAAAATAGTGAAGAAAAAAATTTAATTATAGACAATTCAGAAGACAATGTTGTTGGTTTAATAACTGGTCTTTACGGTGGTGTTAAGGATGTACAAACATTTGAAATCGTAAGTAATGGAATTAGATATTCTAGCACCTACAACGCAAAAAACACAACTTATGATTATAACAACGTTTTAAGGATGCCAAATAACAAACCTACTACACTAGATGCTAAGGTAGATGTAAAAGGTTTTTCAATGACAAAATTTAGATTTGAAATAGATTGTCAAAATAAAGAATATACTGCTGAAGAAATCAGTTTTGCCAAAGATCCAAATAATTCTGCTTTTGAATTGTTTGGGATAAAAAATAGTGATCAAATGGATCAATTCTTTAAAAAAGCTCAAGAAAAATTAAAAGACAAAAAAAAATAAGTCTCTTATAACTTTAATTTTAATACGATAATATCTTGTAAATTTTAGGAAGACTAGAAGACAGACAAGAAGATGAAAAAAAATTAATTAAGACTTGTAGCAAGTTTGATTAATATTCTAATAACAGAAAGTATAATATAAACTTGAGCTATAGTTCCCCAAGACCACTGTTTTTTTTTGGGTTTAAACTTTGTTGCGGATCTCCATGTGCCTACCATTGCCCAAATCATGTAAGTAAATTGAAATGGAATAAAAAAGAATATTGCATTACTTATTTCTGGAAGCACAAACGCGGGCAGACTAACAATTGTTCCCCCAATAATGTAAACGGCCCAAAAACTTGTTCCTTACGACTCATTACCATTCCATAAATTTTTAATAAAATTTTGTTTTTTTGCTTTTTTCATATATTAGTTATTTCAAATATTGACCATAATACAACTTATTAATTAAATATTTTTCTTGAATTATACTCTATTTTTTGAGAGCCTAAAAATATGAAATCAATTATGCAGGTTATCGGTTCAATTTTAATATTATTTGCTATAGCAGATTTTGGCCTATCTTATATGGGATATAATTTAACTCCATTTTTACCAGATGGTATTTCAAGATTTAGTCCAATTATTATAGGATTAATAGGCGGAGCTTTAGTTAAAACTGATTGGAAATAAAATTTTGAAAAAGATATTTTCATTAATTTTTTTTTTATTTTTTTTTACCCATTTACAAGCCCTAGAAGAAAAACTTTCAACTGATGAGGATTGGGGTAAGAAAATTGAAACTCTTAATTGGAAAAATCTCGATGAAAAAGAGCATTATGCTTTTGTAAAAAAAGCAAACGCTAAAGTTTTGATTTTAGACAACGAAATATACTTAGATAGTTTTAAAGATATAAACCAATATAGTTGGTGGACTTTTGGCCTTCCTGCTGAAAAAAATGTAGTAATGCATATAAGAGGCACGGGTTATGATGTCTACCTTGATTATATAAATGATGGTTATGTCAAGTTAGATGATTGGAAAAGCGTTGATCCAAAAAACTTATTATTTCAATTAAGAGAAGTTGCTAAATCTAATGCAACTTATCTTAAAGGTAAAAATTTAGATTACGTAAATAAAATTGATTGGATTTATAAGCCTACTTTAAATGAGAAAAATAAATCAGTCAGCTATTCCTACAAAGTAGATTGGAATAGTGGACAAAAGTCTATGGAGTCTAAGAATTTAATTTTAGGTAAAAAAGGTTATTTAGAAAGTGCATTTGTTGTTAGTTATAAAAAAGATATGGATTTAAAATATGAGTCAGATTTTTCAAAAGATTTTGTTACTGGTGTTATTTTTGAAGATGGCTTTAGACATGCTGATTATAAACCTGGAGACAAAATTGCAGCAGTTGGAATTGGAAGTTTAGTTGCGGGTTCACTAGGTGTAAAAGCTTTAGCTAAAACTGGAATTCTTGTTAAACTAGCAAAATTTTGGTGGGTATTATTAGCTCCTTTAGCTTTTTTAGGAAAATTCTTAAGTGGAAAAGATAGTTCAAACAACGGATCAAATGTAAGCACGTCCTCGTCAAGAAAAAGAAGAAAAAAGAAATAAATGTATTTTGCATATCTTTTAGCAGCAATTTTACCAGCTGTAATATTAGTATTGTATGCTTACAAACAGGATCAATTTCCGGAGCCACCTAAAATAGTTTTTAAAACATTTTTATTTGGATGTGCAACAGTTCTAGCAATTGATTTAGTTATCCCTGTTTTAGATAATTATAACAAAGAGCATTTTAGTGGTGAAACTTATCATTTTTTTGAAAATTTTATTCGAGCAGCTTTTGTGGAGGAATTTTTTAAAGCATGTGTAATAATTTTTTATTGTACCCGTAAAACAGCTTTTGACGAACCTATGGATGGAGTAATTTATGGAATTGCAGCATCATTAGGTTTTGCTGCATATGAAAATATTGACTACGTTTTATATTTTGAAAAAGATCCTTCATTTGGCATTGCATTAGTTAGAGCTTTTACTGCAATACCAATGCACGCCCTTTGCGGAATAATTATGGGATTTTTGATTTCTCAAAGTATATTTGAAAAAAAACATAATTATTTAAATTTATTTCTAGCTTTATTTATACCGGTAGGAATACATGGCTTATATAATTATAGTTTTTCAAGTTCTGTAATAAGCTACAAAATTGCGTATTTTCTATTACTAGTATTTTCTATAAGAATTTATCTTATATTCAAAAACTTAAAGTTAAGGCAAAAACAGAGCATTATATTTAACAAAAGATACTATAACATTACTTTAGCCAGTTTTATAAATATCTCAGCTAATACATTAATAATTTATTTAATTCTTAATTACTTAATTTTTTTAGCTTTTTAACTTTTTCTATCAACAGAAAATTTTAATTTCATTATTTTATCTTCTACTAATTTAATCGAGTCGAAAATATTCTTTTTTTCCAAATCACTAATCTTTTCACCTTTATCACTTTCTGGACTTTGGGCTCTTTTTACTACTTCGACTAATTTTCCGTGTAATATTGAAAATTTAACTAAGAGATCATCTAAATCTTCGTAATTTTCTTTAAATTCAAAGTCGCCTGCATTTAATGCGATCGAGTACTCATGTGAACCAAGAAGAGGAGGGGCTTTATTTTTCTTCAGACATGCCAAATCTAATTTTAAGCTGTCACTATGATCTATTTGTTGGGGTAAATCAGGGTCGCTACATTTTCTTAGATAAGAAGAACCTTTTCCAATCGCTTCTTCAATCTCTTGATCATTTAAAATTTTAAGAACTTCTGTTATTCCGTTCTCAATTGAGCCAGGCTTTCTAATTTTTACCATATTAAATTATACCTCATTTAGTTTAATTTAATTATATTTTTTACAAAAATTTTTTATATTTTTATTTAATGTTCTTCCCTGATTATATTGTTTGCTTAATATTGATACATTTTTTGAGTGTTGAAATTGTCCATCTCTAGAAATTTTGAATAAATCAAAATTGACAGTATCTTTATTTTTTGGTTTTGTTGACATTATCTTTATCTCAGCGTCATCCCTTAATATTAATAACTCTTGTCTTATAAGTGGTTTCATTTGTGCATAGAAATATTTATGGTCTGTAATAAAAACTCGATTTATATCATCTCTGTTATCTAAAAGAACAGTGAAGTAAAAAACTTCAACTTTGTTACTACAAACTAGTAAGTATCTTTTTTCTTTTGAAAGGTCATATTTTTCAGTTCTTGGTCTGTAAATTTTACCGATCCAATTTTTTATGAAATAAGGTGAAGAGCGTATATTTTGATCGGAAGCATTAAAAGCAAGGTCATAAACATCAATTAGATTGTCCGAATTTTCAATTATTCTCTTTCCAAGATTTTTAAATTTTAAACCATGATGAATTTTAATCTTTTTTGTACTTTCATTTAAAGCAGTATTTAAATGAGAATTATGAGTTTCATTATTAATTTTTGATAATATTAATTCTGAATCTGATAATTTATTAGCGCTTGAAGATACAGTTTCATCGATTTTATTAGTCTGTTTTAAAATATCATCAGAGGATTTAAATAAATTATCAAATAAAGTGCCTAATTTTTGAATTAAAGTTTTTATTGGAGCGATTGGAATTGAATAAACTGGGGTAGAAAAATGCAAAAAATACATTAGAATAAGAAATATTATTTTTTTCTTCATAATTAAAAGAATATATTTTTTATGCCAAAATGAAATACAAATTAATCATACTCTTTATCTTTATAACATTTAAAGCATTTGCCGACGAGTGCAAAAATTTTGAAAATAAAGTTATGGCTATACCTTTTCCAGAAAACGGCATTGTTAGTGATGGACAGCAACCAAGGTATGATGCTGGCATATATTTTCTCAAAAATTTTGATTACACAAAAAAAAAATTTATTATTGAACGAAACAAAAATAATTTTCCAGTTTTAAGGATTTCTTTTTTAAACGATAAAATTAAGTCTGAACAACCTATACAAATGATAAATGATAAAGATTTATCTAAGCTAAGTGACAAAGAGATAAGAGATCTTTTGAAAGAAAAAAATTTTAAGATTAGTCAAAATGGTAAAATCTACAATCTAAAGGCTAATAAATATGATTTTTATCCTTTTGATTTAAATTATTTTTTACTAAATAGTATAGAAAATATTGATACGAAATCTGGTGAATTTAGCATAGACTACGGTTTCAAAGTATCTCATGAGAGACCTGATTGGATTGAAGCTGGAAGAGAGATTGGCAACTTAACAATTTGCAATATAAATAAATTGACTGAAAGCTCAAAAATTTATTCACCAGTTACTAATGAAACCATATTTATTGATCATATAAAATATGATATCGATAAAAATTTCAGCAGTTTTGATCAAGTTTATTATGAAAAAGATGATAAAACTTTTACAAACTCCACATTTTCTGGTCTACACGTAATCAAAGCAAATTTTGATTTTAAAAAATTTCCATTTGATATTCAAAATTTAAAAATTGTTTTAGAGCATCCAATAAATTTAGAATTAAATAAAGAAAATTATTATCCAAAACCATTCATTGGCCTATTTGATATAAAACCACCTGTATACAATGGTATTTTAGAATATAAATTAAATAACCTTCTTAAAGAGTGGCAGATTGTTGATTTTAATATTCAAAATAAAATTCGTTATGACAAAACCCAAGATAGTTTTAATCCAAATAAAATGAAAACTTATAAAAATGATACTGTTGAAATTGATATATTTGTAAAAAGAAACACTAACTATTTTATTTTTAAAATTATAATTCCAGTTTTTTTAATCCTCTCAATTGCTTGGTCTGTATTATGGATACCTCCAAATCAAATAGAGTCTAGACTAACAACATCTATTGTAGCGCTTCTAGCTTTAATAGCTTATAATTTTGTATTTAATGAAGACCTTCCTAGGTTGTCTTATCTTACTAGTATGGATAGATATATTTTGATCTCATATTTATTTTGTTGCATTCCAACGTTTCTAACAATTTACTTTAGCAGGATAAATAAAAAAGACTATAGTAAAGCTGTTAAAATGAACAAAAGATCGAGGTTATATGGATCAATTATATATGTATCTTTAGCAGTCTTATCTTTTTCAAATATATAATCATCCTATTTAAAAGATTATTTCGGACAAAAAAATATGAGTGTTATAGCCATTTGTCCTTTCTTTACCTATCTATAAGACAAGTATTTTAAAGCAGGAATCATTATCTTCAAATTATGAAAAAAACAACAAAAGGAATAAATATGAAAAATAAACTAGTCAAAACAAAAGAAATCTCTCATGGTTCTAAATTTATAGAATTATTGGGTATGTTATTAATAGGATTTGCAATAGTTGACTTTGTAAGTTCTTGGATGGGTGTAAATTTAACTCCATTTTTTGGACCATTATCTCAATTTTCCGCAATGATTATTGGTTTTATTGGATTTACTTTACTTAACATTGGAAAAAATGACTAAAGAATTCACTACAAACCTTTCTATAAAAAAAAATAGTAGTGGCGATCCCCTAATAAAAATAGGGGGTCGTAAATAAAAATATGACAAAAAAGAAAAAAACAGATTTTTATTTATTAAGGAAAAAGTCAATATCCGAAGGAGATTTGTTCGTGACAGATTATATAAAAACACGAAAACGATTAGATAGAATGAGCGAAGATTTAGAAACATTAAAATTACAATTAGACTCAATTAAAAATAAAAAAAAAAAAGTTATTAAATTATTTGATGAAGAATAAATTAGAAAAAATAAAAGAAATTAGAGTAGAGGAGGTTCATGATTTTGAGGAAGGAAGCTATTTTTATAGGGTATACTTTTATCATGAAGACGGTAGAATTAATATAATGAGTGAGAGTTCTACGAAGCCTATTTTAGCTCGATATGTATCGGAGGTTTATTAATGTACTACTTGGCACCATCAGAATTAGATTATAAAGCAAAAAAATGTAAAAGATGTTTTTATATTCACAAAAAAAACAAACTATCATCCGGCAATTTTCCACCACCTGTTTTTTCTAGTTTTGATGTTTGTCAGACAACTTATTTTAAATCTAAAAATTGCAGTGATCTTACTAATGAATTACCTGAAGGCAGATTTATGACTTCTAGTGAACTCCCTGGTAAGATCTCTTCAGTTGAAATGCTGGATAATAAAAAAAGATCTTTCATACTTCAAGGTAAGCCAGACATCGTCATAAAATTTGAAAAAGAAGGTTACGGTATTATAGATTTTAAAACTACAAACCTAAAAGATACAAAATCTGAGAGCTATAAATATCAACTCGAAGCTTATGCTCAGATCTTTACTAATCCTGGAGAAACAAAAACTGCCAAAACTCCAAAACTAACCCCAATTACACATATGGGTATTATGCAATTTTACCCAACTGAAATCTTTGAACATAGAGATAATGAGTGTGATTTAAGAATGAAAACACAATATTCACCTCTTAAAAGAGATGAAAATGATTTTTTAAATCATATTACTAATATTATTGATTTATTAGAAGAGAACAAAGTTCCTGATTTGAATCCAAGCTGTAATGAATGTTCATTTGTTATTAAACAAAATAGTCTTGGTGTAACAGATTTTGAAAATTCTAATGCGCTTTATACGGATGTTTTGTTTGAAACAGCCAAAGTTAAAGCTTTTAGAAAAAAAAATGGAGGAGGTAAAAAAAAGAAAAAAAATAAAATTGAAGAATTAAATAAAGATAAATAATTTATATATCTTAAATTTAATTTTGTCAATTTAAAATAATATTTTTTTTAAAATTAGAGAATGATTGACTCTGATCTGCAAGAAACTATTGCGTTAATAAAAGAAAGACATAAAATTTTTCTAGAAAAAAAAGTTAAAGAAAAAGAAGAAGAATTTAAAAAAACTTCTTACTTAGATTTAGCTGAAACAAAAAAAGATTTAAAATATTTAATTAAAGCTAAACATATTGTCACTTCTTCAATTGAAAAAATTACAGAAAAAGGAATCGATTTAGAGTATGATGATGAAGTTCTTAATGAATTAACAAAAGAAGTATTTGAGAAAATAAAACCTGTTAAGAGTAAAGATCCTAAATTTATAGTTCAAGATAATATTCACAAAGGCAATTATCACTCTCGAGATACGTTTGAGATGTTAGCAGGAAAAATTAAATCTAAAAACAGATCAGTTTATGATCGATGCTGGGAAGTTTTGGATAATGAGTATAAAAATATGAATATTGATTGTAATGCAGACTCGGGAGATGATTATAGAAAATATGAGTATGAAAATTTAAAAAATAACTATCAGGCGTTATCATTGGGTGATATAATATAATTTTATGAATAAAAACGTTTATATAAATAAGGGAAATGTTGCTTTAGAAGAATATGTTTTAAAAGGTAACAGGATCTCTATTTTAGAAGGCGTTCTTTATTTTGGTGTTTCAAACCCTTACGAGGCAATAAGAAGATTAAAGAAAAAAGGCTTTGTTATTAAAAAATCACCAGTCACTATGGCTAGAATATTAACTAGAATTAACAAACAATTAAAATGTGAACACTTTCCAAATTTACCTGTTTCAGACATTACTATGCACGAATGGTGGTTAAGCAAATGAAAAAAAGACTATTTACATCAAGGCAAAAAAAAATTTTGAAAATGATATCTGGCAATTATTGCCAAATTTGCAGAAAAAAATTAGATGAAAATTTTCATGCAGATCACATTGTGCCTTTTTCTAAAGGTGGAAAAACTATATTGAAAAATGCTCAAGCTCTTTGTAAGAGCTGTAATTTAAAGAAAGGAAATTCTTACAATGTTAAAGCTTAGGGACTGGCAAGAAAAAGCTAAATTAAAATGCTTAAATTGGTATTCAAATTCTTCAGATAATAGATTTGTAATTAACGCTGCTCCAGGCACGGGTAAAACTTATGGAGCTATTGCAATAGCTGATGAGTTATTTCACAAAGGGTTGATAGAAAGAGTTATCGTTATAGCTCCTCAAGATACAGTTGTAGACAAATGGGCTGAAGACTACTTAGAAGTTACAGGTCGTTATATGCAAAGAACTACAAGTTTAGATGATGGAGATCATGGAGAAGATATATGCAATACATGGCAGGTAGTTAATAAACTTCTAGACGGCTATCAAAAAGTTTGTAACGAGAAAAAAACATTAGTTATTTGCGATGAACAACACCATGCTGCAGCTACAGCAGTTTGGGGAAATAGTGCAATAAATGCTTTTAAAAATGCTAAATTTATTTTAATGCTAACCGGTACGCCTATAAGATCTGACTCAGAGGAACCTGCGTTCTTACAATATGAAGGAGGTGAACTTAAACATCCAAAAGATGGACAGTATACACTTACTTATGGTGAAGCTGTGAAATTAGGCTATTGTAGACCTATTGCTTTTCACAGACATGAAGCAAACTTTGATATTTTAGATGAAGATAATGGACCTAAACTCGGCTCTGTAAGTGGAAAAGAAATATCAGTTGCTGATAGCATTAAAGACTCAGCGGCTGCTTCAGTTATTCAAGAAGCTAATAGATTTTACGCTTGTTGTACAACAATAAGACCTAAGAAAGATGGTTCTCCAGATATGGACGGTTATCAAGCTTCAATGATAGATCACGCTATTGACAAATTAGAGGACAGAAAAAATAGATTACCACAAGCCGGTGGATTAGTTATTGCACCTTCAATTGAAGTTGCAGATTATATGGCAAAGATTATAGAGCTTAAAACAAACAAGAAACCCTTAGTTGTTCATAATGAAGAGGGTGCTAAGGAGTCTAAAAGTAGAATTAATAGATTTAGGAAAAATTTTAATGATGACTGGCTAGTATCTGTTGATATGGTTGGTGAAGGTGTAGACATACAAAGATTGAGAGTTTTAATTTATCTTCCAAGAGCTAGAACTGATCTAAGATTTCGTCAAGCAATGGGAAGAGTTGTTAGAAAATACGAGGACATCGAAGACGATGACTCAACAGCTTATGTTGTAATGCCTGCATTTGAGGTTTTTGATAAACTTGCTAAAGCGATTGAGGAGGAAATGCCTGGTAGAGATCTTAAACCCAAAAGCACTAAAAAATGTCCAGATTGTCAAACAGAGAATAAAAAAAATGCAAAAGAATGTGTTTCACAAAGTTGTGATTATAAGTGGCCACCTGCCACCCCAAGATTTAAAAAATGCAAAGATAGCGAATGCGATGCTCTTAATCCTATAGGAGCTAAAAGCTGCCAAGAGTGTGGTACAGATTTTGGCACACCATTTGTTGTTACTTTAAAAGATGTATTTAGAGATAAAATAATTACCAGAGGACAAGTAATTTCCGAGGAGGACGCTAAAGCAGCTGAGAAAATGTCTTCAGAATGGTACGACTTTGTTCAAAAATCAACAAATCCTCTTTTAAAAGAATGGTCCAAACAAAATGCACCAGAATCTATAATTGCTTTTCACAAAGAAGTTGGTGAGTTTATAGCTCAAATTAATAAAAATAAAAAATGAAAAAGATAAATTTTAATATTGTTGGAAAATTTGGAACTATCCTCGCTGATCCCCCATGGGAGTTTAAAAATAAAACAGGTAAGATTGCACCTCAATATAAAAAGACCAATAGATATAATACTTTATCTTTAGAAGACATTAAGTCTTTACCAGTTGAGAGAGTTTCTTCTAAAAGATCCCATCTTTATTTATGGGTCCCAAACGCATTTATCAAAGAAGGTTTGGAAGTGATGGAGTCCTGGGGTTTTAAATATAAGACCAATATTGTTTGGACAAAAATTAGGAAAGATGACGGCCCTGACGGTAGAGGAGTTGGTTTTTATTTTAGAAATACTACTGAGTTAGTTTTGTTCGGAGTAAAGGGAAATAATGTTAGGACCAGAAAACCCGGTAGAACCCAAGTTAATATTATTCGAACAAGAAAAAGAGAACATTCAAGAAAACCTGATGAATTATATGAAATTATAGAAAAATGTAGCTGGGGTCCTTTTTTAGAATTGTTTGCTAGAGGAAAAAGAAAGAAGTGGACTAATTGGGGAAATCAAAGCAAAAGGTATAAAATTTCTTGGAACACTTACAAAAACAATAGCAAAATTGTAAAAATAAAAGCCTAACAAACTTTAAATTGCAGACTTCAATCTTTTTTTAATTTCATCTTTATCTAAAGATAAAATTACATCATAAAGACCCGGACCAAATCTTGATCCTACTAAAGCTATCCTTAGAGGCTGACCCACACCTTTAAAGTTAGTTTTATGTTTATCAATTAGTGATTTAATTACAGGTTCTAATGTTTCTTTAGATAAAGAACCTAATTTTTCATATTCAGCTATGAAATCTTTGATTA
>JADHRE010000012.1 GCA_016777595.1 Candidatus Pelagibacter sp. | reverse complement strand
AAAAAAATGATTTTAAAAAAAGATGTAGATTTTATCGTAGTAGATTTTCATGGTGAGATAACTAGTGAAAAAATGGCTGCAGGACATTTTTTTGATGGCCAAGCAACATGTGTTGTTGGAACTCACACCCATGTACCAACCGCTGATACAAGGATTTTAGATAATGGCACGGCATATCAAACTGACATCGGTATGTGCGGTGATTATAATTCTGTTATTGGTATGAATAAAGAAAATTCTATAAAAAAATTCCTTAAGGATAAAGAAGCTGTAAAACATTTCCCCGCAGTAGGAGAGGGAACTTTATCAGGAGTAATTGTTGAAACAAACATTGAGACAGGTTTAGCTAAAACTGTTACTCGTTTAATTGACGGAGGTAGTTTAGCTAAGTAATTATGGCAGGACACTCACATTGGGCAGGAATAAAACATAAAAAAGGAAGAGCAGACAAAGAGAGGTCAAAAATATTTTCAAAACTCTCAAGAGAGATTACAGTTGCTGCAAAATTAGGAGATAAAGACCCCGACATGAACCCTAGACTGAGAACAGCTATTCAAGCAGCAAAACAAGCTAACATGCCAAAAGATAATATTTCTAGAGCAATTAGCAAATCGGAAATGAGCGGTGACAAAAATTATGAAAGTTTAAGATATGAGGGATTTGGACCATCTAATGTTGCTTTAATCATTGAAACTTTAACTGACAATAAAAATAGATCTGCATCAAGCATAAGAACTGTATTGCAAAAAAATGGTGGAAGATTAGGAGAGTCCGGTTCATCAACTCATATGTTTTCAAATTGTGGCATTATCCATATAGATAAAAAAAAAATCAAAGAAGATGAAATATTTGAGATCTCGATTAATGCTGGCGCAAAAGATTGTGTGAGCTTAGAAGAAATTTTTGAAATAATAACTGAAAAGGAAGATTTTTATAAAATCAAAACTGAATTAGAAAAAAAAATTGAAACTTTTAATTACTCATCCATAGAATGGAGACCTTTAAACTATATAGATTTAAATAATGATCAAAGCGAGAAAATTGTTGAAGTTTTAACTACATTAGAAGAATTAGATGATGTTCAAAATATTTATACCAATGCTAACTTGAAAAATTTATAATTATGAAAATTATTGGAATAGATCCCGGTTTAAGTGGAGCAATAGCAGTATTAGAAAACAATAAAGTTCTAAATATATTTGATATGCCGGTGATGCCTGAGGGGAAAAAAAATAAAAGACAATTAAATAGTGCGCTTCTTGTAAACTTAATTAAAGAAAATATTGATTTAAAAGAGGAGGTATCTGTTGTTGTCGAACAGGTTAATGCAATGCCTGGCCAGGGTGTAACTAGTATGTTTAATTTTGGTCAAACTTTTGGAGCTATTAAAGGTATTTGTGCAGCTCTAGAACTCCCAATTTACTTTGTTAGACCTTCAAAATGGAAAAAACACTTTGAACTAATCAACTCTTCAAAAGATTCAAGCAGAACAAAAGCTATAGAAATGTACCCAAAACTGTCAAATCAGCTTTCAAAAAAAAAAGATGTTAATAAATCTGACGCAATTTTGATTGCTAGATTTTTTAGCGAAACCAGATTAACTGATGAAAATTAAACCCAAATTCATTATTAACGCCAAATTCATGACACATTCTAAAAGTAATCAAGCTTGATGGAACAAGATATAGCAGCCCAAGTTGTTGGATTAGGTGGAGCAACAGATTTTTCTTTGTGGAAACTTTTTTTAAGAGCTGATTTCGTAGTAAAATTTGTAATTATCTTACTAATAGCATGTTCAATTTTTTCATGGGCGCTCATTTTTGATAAATTTAAATTATTTAGAAATATTAATAACTCAATCGAAGAATTTGAAAAAAAATTTTGGAAAGCTAAATCTGCAGAAAGTTTTAATAATAGCTTACCTGCTAATTCAAACGATCCAGCAATACTTATTTTTAAATCTGCCATGGCAGAATTAATTAAAACTAAAAGACAATCTTCAGCTGTCCAAATGGCAAGGGTAGGTAGAATTTTAGAGATCTCCACCGATACAGAAATGAAAAAGGTTGAAAAAAATTTCACATTTCTTGCAACAGTAGGGTCTACCGCTCCATTTATTGGATTGTTTGGTACAGTTTGGGGAATTATGAATTCTTTTCAATCAATCGCAATATCTAGAAATACAAGTTTAGCAATTGTTGCACCAGGAATAGCAGAAGCATTATTTGCAACAGCATTAGGATTATTAGCTGCTATACCGGCTGTGGTAGCTTATAATAAATTTAATAACGACTCTCAAAAATACTTCTCGAGAATAGATAATTTTTCAAAAAGATTTTTATCAATAATCTAATAATGGCTTTTAATTTTAATCGCTCAAGAAAAGAACCGATGAGTGAGATAAATGTGACACCATTTGTGGATGTAATGCTAGTTCTTTTAATTATTTTTATGGTAACAGCTCCCTTATTAACTGTTGGTGTGCAAGTTGACTTACCTGAGTCATCAGCGGACTCGTTGCCAGATGATCAGGAACCACTAACTTTAAGTATTAATTCAAAGGGTGAAATTTATATTCAAGAACATCAAGTTACTTATCAAAAAATGATACCTAAGCTTTTAGCCATTGCAAAAAACAGAACCGATACGAGAATTTATGTAAGAGGTGATAAAAACATAAATTATGGCAGAGTTTTAGAGGTTATGGGAACTCTATCTGGTGCAGGTTTTTCAAAAGTAGCTTTAATATCCGAGCCATATAAAAATTAGGATGAATTATGATCAGAAGTTTAATCTATTCAATTACTTTTCATTCTGTTTTAGTTTTATTAACTATTCTTAGCTTACCTTTTATGCTCAGAGAACCAGTCGATCTTCCTCCAATAGTTTCAGTAGAGCTAATTCAAATTACGGATAAAACTAGCATTCCTTATGCACCTAAAGCTAGAAAAATAATTGAAGAAGCTAAAAAAAAAGAGGAAGAAAGATTAGTATCTGAACAGGCTCCTCCATCTGCTAAAGCAAAAGAAAAACCAGATCGAATTCCACTTCCAAATGAGATGAAAGAAGAAAAAAAGATAGTTAAAAAAAAACAAAATCCTGAAGAGATAAAGCCTGAAATTAGACAAGCATCAGAATTTGAGAAAAAACAAATAGTAGACACCAATCAAATAGCTGCGTTAATTGATAAAGCAAAAGAAGAAGCAGCAGTTGAGCAAAAAAAAACTGACAAAATTACTCAAAGTAGTCAAAAAAACTCATTTGCCACAGGTCTAACACTTTCGCAGGAAGATGCTTTAAGAGCTCAAATTTTTGGTTGTTGGAGCGTGCCTTTAGGACTACCATATGATGAAGATTTACTTGTAAGAATTAAACTTCAATTAAAGAAAGACGGGACAATAATGAAATCTGAAATTTTAGATCATCAAAGAATGAACAGGCCAGGACAGAAATTTTACAAGGTATTAGCAGAAAGTGCATTAAGAGCTGTTAGATTGTGTCAACCACTTAAAGTACCACCAACAGGGTATGATAAATGGAAAGAATTACAATTAAACTTTAATCCAACAGAAATGCTAAAAGGTTAAAATGAAAAACATTCTATTAATTGTTATATTAAATATTTTTTTAATTAATAAATCTTTTGCACTGATAGAAATTGATATTACTAGAGGTAATTTAGATCCTTTACCAATAGCAGTTTCTCCACTTCATGTTGACGTAAAATCTGAAAATTACGAAGAAATAAAAATTAAAGAACTTGGTGAAGATATTTCAAAAATAATTGAAGATAATTTTAAAGCAACAGGATTATTTAACCCTTTGAAAAAAGAAGCCTTTGTTCAAAAACCAGACATTGCTCATTTGAAACCTAGGTTTGAGGACTGGAGATTAATCAAGGCTCAAGCACTAGTTACAGGAAAACTTCTAATTACAGAAGGAAAATTAAAGGTTGAGTTTAGACTTTGGGATCTAGCAGCCGCCAAAGAAATGACTGCTTTAGCATTCACGACCACGCCTTCAAATTGGAGAAGAGTAGCCCACATAATTTCTGATAAAATTTACGAAAGGCTTACTGGTGAAGAAGGATATTTTGATACAAGAATAATTTATGTTGCAGAGAGTGGCCCCAAGGAACAGAGGGTTAAAAAATTAGCAATCATGGATCAAGATGGGTTTAACACAAAATATTTAACTTTAGGTAACGAATTAGTTTTAACTCCAAGATTTAACCCAACAAACCAAATGGTGACTTACATGTCGTATTTTAGAAATATGCCAAGAGTTTATCTATTAGATATTGAAACTGGCACGCAAGAAGTAGTTGGAAATTTTCCAGGAATGACTTTTGCACCAAGGTTTTCACCAGATGGAAAAAAAATTGTGATGAGTTTTGCAAAAGATGGCAACTCAGATATTTATACAATGGATTTAGACTCAAGAGTTGTTGAAAGAATAACAAATCATTCATCTATAGATACATCTCCATCATTTTCACCAGATGGAAAATTTATTGCATTTAACTCTGATAGAAGTGGCTTACAGCAAATTTATGTTATGAGAAGTGACGGAAGCGGTGTCAAAAGAATTACTTTTGGGGACGGCATATATGGAACACCAGTTTGGTCTCCAAGAGGAGATTTAATTGCATTTACAAAAATGCGCAGAGGAAGATTTTATATTGGTGTCATGAGAACAGACGGTGCTGGCGAAAGGTTATTAACTGAAAATTATTACCAAGAAGCTCCATCTTGGTCACCAAATGGAAGAGTTTTAGTTTTTTATAGAGAGACTAAATCGGGATCAAAAGGGGAGGGTTTCACCGCTAAATTATGGTCGATTGACATAACGGGATATAATGAAAGAAGGCTTAAAACTGAAACTGATGCTTCAGACCCATCTTGGTCTTCACTTTTATCAAAATAAGTAAGTAATTAGGGTAAAATAGACTTGAATAACACCTAATAATTTGAAATAAACCGCATATAACCTAGGGGAAAAAAATGATGTTTAATAAGAATTTAAAAAATATATTACTAGTAGTATTTGCCACTTTAATTTTAAGTGCATGTTCTACTGCAAAAAAGTCAGGTAATGTTGATGGTGATGTTTATACTGGAAAAGAAACAGTTGAATATTTAGCTTCAGGAGTTCCTGATAGAGTATTTTTTGCTACAAACAAATCTTCTCTAACAACAGCTGCTAGAGAAACTTTAAGAAAACAAGCTTCTTACTTAAGAAAGAATAAAAATCTTAATGTAACAATCGAAGGTCACGCAGATGAAAGAGGTACTAGAGAGTACAACTTGGCATTAGGTGAAAGAAGAGCTAACGCTGCCAGAGATTATCTAATGACTTACGGAATTTCTGGAAACAGAATTGCTGTTATCAGTTATGGTAAAGAAAAACCTGTTAATCCAGCTGGAACACCACTAGCTTGGTCTCAAAACAGAAGATCTGTTACAGTTAAAGTTAACTAATTATAAATTTAACCAATATTAAGACCCCTTAAATTGAATTTAAGGGGTCTTTTTTTTGCCATTTTATCAAACTAAAACTAAATTATGTTGAGAAAATTCAAAGTCTATAAAGTTTTTATACTAATAATTTTTTTATTTTTAACAAATTATATTTCAGCAGAGGAAGAAGATATAAATATAAAAGCAATCTCAGATCAGATTCAAGTTATTACAAACGATCTTAAAACATTAGAGAAAGCTGTTTATCAAAAATCAGATGTAGTGAGTCGAAAATCTTCGAGCTCTGTAAGTTCAGATGGTCTCAATGAGGATATAATGACCAAACATCTTTTGAAATTAAACGAGATAGAAGATCAATTTAGAGAGCTAACAAATAAATTTGAAGAAGTAAATTTCAAACTTGATAAACTTTCTACTCGTGTAACTAAAATTCAATCTGACACACAGTTAAGATTTTCTGATTTAGAAAGTGGATCAATTAATACAACAGAAAAAAATAAAAAAGTACTTCCAGGATCAACTAAGGCACAAGACTTCGGCGCTGCACCAGCTTATCAAACTTCTAATTTACCAAAAAACCAATCAATAAATTCTGTTGAAAGCGCAAAAACAGTCATTGCCGAAGAACCCGAACCAAGAGAGTCGCTACTTCCAGACAAGCCTGCAGATGAACAGTATGAGTTTGCAGTCAGTTTTATGAAAATTGGTGATTATGAAACTGCTGAATTTGCTTTAAAAGAATTTATTGATAAAAACAAAGAGCATGATTTAGCTGGTAGCGCACAATATTGGTATGGTGAAACTTTTAGAATTAGACAGCTGTACTCAGATGCAGCTACAGCCTATCTTGATGGGTATCAAAATTATCCAAAAAGCAATAAAGCTGCAGATAATCTTTTAAAGTTGGGAATTACAATGGTGCAACTTGGAGAAAAAGATCAGGGATGTAAAATGATTTCTGGTATTAAAAAAGAATATCCAAAAGCCAACAAGTCTGTGTTACAAAAAGCTCAATATGAGCAAAAAAAATTCAAGTGTAAATCTTAAAAGTGGCTTTAAAGATTATAAAGATCTATCTGATATATTTATAAATTTTAAAAATAAAATCGATTCTTTAAAAAAAGATAAATATGTAGTTGCAGTTTCTGGAGGCCCAGATAGTTTAGCACTTGTAGCCTTAACAAAAGCTTATACCTTTTTTAGAAAAACTATTTTTTATTATGTATTAGTAGATCACAACATTAGAAAAAATTCTAATCTGGAAGCATTAAAAGTAAAAAAACTTTTAAAAAAAGCAAATATTAATTTAAAAATTTTTTTAAATAAAAAAAAGATTATTAAAAATATTCAAGCAGAAGCAAGAAACACAAGATACGATATCCTTACAAATTATTGTAAAAAAAATAAAGTAAAAGTGCTTCTTACTGGGCATAATTTAGAAGATCAGGTTGAAACTTTTCTCATTAGGCTTTCGAGAGGTAGTGGATTAAGAGGTTTATCAGCAATGAAACCACTTAGTGAGATAAATAGTCAGGTTAGTCTATTTAGACCTTTACTTGACACTAAAAAAAAGTTTTTAATTAAAATTTCTAAAAATATTTTTGGTACATATTTTAAAGATCCTTCAAACAAAAGTGATAAATATTTGAGAACCAAAGTGAGAAATTTAAAAAAACCTCTTGAAAACAGTGGTATCAAATATGAACAAATTTTTAAATCTATTCAAAACTTATCATTGAGTAAAACGACACTAGATGAATATTTAAATAAAACTTTTAGGGAATTAATTAAAAAACTTAATAGAGAAATTTCAATAAATTTTAATAAATACAAAAACCTTAACAAAGACACTAAAATGGCTCTAATCAATGAGTCAATAAAAAAACTCAAAAAAAACTATTACGACCTGAGGTCAAAAAAAGTAGTTAATTTAATTAATAATATAGAAAAGAAAGATTTTAAAAAAACCTCTCTTGGAGGATGTGTTTTTTTTAAAAAAGGTAAAAATTTGTGCTTGAAAGTTGGAAAAATTTAAACTTTACATAGAAATTTGTCACTTTTTGTCGTATTTACACCTTATTGAAAGTTAATATACTTGTTAAATTAAAATTAATGATTATTTGAATATAAGATGAATGTTAAAAATTTGATAATGTGGGTCATAATAGTTCTTCTTTCGGTTGGGCTATTTAATATGTTTCAAGATCCTAATAAAGTTAACACCGAAAAAAACTCATTAGCATTCTCTAACTTTTTAAATGAAGTTGATGCAGGAAGAGTTGTTGAAGTGCAAATTCAGGGAAATAATATTTCAGGTGTGTTGTCAGACGGTAAAACATTTAAGACTTATTCACCAAACTATCCTGAACTAGTAGATAAACTTTCTTCTAAAGGTGTGAGCATTGTAGCTTCACCGACAGAAGACAAAATGCCATCATTATTAGGTATTTTATTATCATGGTTTCCAATGCTTTTATTAATTGGTGTTTGGATATTTTTTATGCGTCAGATGCAAGGGGGTAAAGGCGGAGCAATGGGATTTGGAAGGTCTAAGGCCAAGTTATTAAATGAAGCACAAGGAAAAGTTACTTTCAATGATGTTGCTGGTGTGGAGGAAGCTAAGGAAGAAGTTGAAGAAATTGTAGAATTCTTAAAAGATCCAAAAAAATTTAGTCGATTAGGTGGAAAAATTCCAAAGGGTGCACTTTTGATTGGTCCTCCAGGAACGGGTAAAACTTTATTAGCTAAAGCTATAGCAGGTGAAGCTAACGTTCCTTTTTTTTCTATATCAGGTTCAGACTTCGTGGAAATGTTTGTAGGTGTTGGAGCATCTAGAGTTAGAGACATGTTTGAGCAGGGAAAAAAACATTCGCCATGCATTATTTTTATAGATGAAATAGACGCGGTTGGAAGAAGTAGAGGAGCAGGATTAGGTGGAGGAAATGATGAGAGAGAACAAACTCTTAACCAATTACTTGTGGAAATGGATGGATTTGATACCAATGAAGGAATTATTTTAATTGCAGCAACTAACAGACCCGATGTATTAGATCCAGCCTTGTTGAGACCCGGAAGATTTGATAGACAAGTTGTCGTTGGAAACCCAGATATAATTGGAAGAGAAGCAATTTTAAAAGTACATGTTAAAAAAATTAGTACCGGTCCGGACGTAAAACTCAGAACAATTGCAAGAGGAACGCCTGGGTTCTCTGGAGCAGATTTAGCAAATTTAATTAACGAGTCAGCTTTATTAGCAGCTAGAAAAAATAAAAGAGTTGTAACAATGTCAGATATTGAAGAAGCCAAAGATAAAGTAATGATGGGTGCTGAAAGAAGATCAATGGTTATGTCAGAGGATGAAAAAAAACTTACCGCATATCATGAAGGTGGTCATGCCGTAGTAGCCTTAAATGAAAAAGCATCTGATCCAATTCATAAAGCAACTATAATTCCAAGAGGAAGAGCTTTAGGGATGGTAATGAGATTGCCGGAAAGAGATCAATTGTCAGTTACAAGAGAAAAAATGCACGCTGATATCGCAGTTGCTATGGGTGGAAGAATTGCTGAGGAAATAATTTTTGGCCACAATAAAGTTACCTCAGGCGCATCATCAGATATAGATATGGTTACTAAAATGGCTAAAAATATGGTTACAAAATATGGAATGAGTACAGAATTAGGAACTATTGCGTATGGAGAAAATGAAGAAGAAGTTTTTTTAGGTAGATCAGTTACAAAATCGCAAAATATGTCAGAAGATACCGCAAAAAAAATAGACTTAGAAGTAAAAAAAATTGTAGACAAAGGCTATGAAAGAGCGAGAAAAGTTTTAACAGAAAAAATTGACGATTTACATAAATTAGCTAAGGCGCTTCTAATTTACGAAACACTATCAGGAGATGAAATTAGGGATTTAATTCTTAAAGACATTAAGCCTACGCGATCATTTAAAGATGAAAAAGAGGATAACGGAAAAGCATCTTCTGCTCTTGGGTCGCTGGGATTAAAACCAAAGCCAGCTATATAAAAAAAATGAAAAAATATTACACACGCGCGTGTAATTTTTTCTACGGAACCTTATCAAAAAAATTATTAAAAAAAAAATTAACCTTACCTCTTTGTGGCAATAATTTAATATCTTTCAATCAAATTGAAATTTTTACTAGGGACAAAAAAAAAATAAATTCAAGAGTAATAGATATAAAGGATATAAACAAACTGTCTTTAGTAGTTAAAAAAAAAATATCAACTGATATTAAAAAAATTACCACTAAAAGAGAATTTTTAAGAAAAAAAAATCATTTAATCATGGGTGTTTTAAACATGACCCCTGATAGTTTTTCTGATGGAGGAAAATTTAATTCTATAAAAAAGGCCAATCAAAGAATAAAAAATTTGGTAAAATCAGGAGCAGATATTATTGATATAGGAGGTGAGTCTACAAGACCAGGATCAAAAGTTATTGCTCAAAAAAATGAACTGAGAAGAGTAAAAAAAGTAATAGAAAAGTTTAAAAAAAAATTTCCTAAAACTTTACTGTCAGTTGATACAAGAAAATCTTTAGTCATTAATTTTTCAATTAATAATAAGGCAGATATTATTAATGATGTTTCCTGTTTTAAATTTGATCCAAAATCTTTTGATACCATTAAAAACAGAAAGCTATGGAAAATAATTCATCACATGCAAGGAACACCTCAAACTATGCAATTAAACCCTTCATATAATCATGTGCTTCTAGATATTTATGATTTTTTTGAGAATGAGATTAAAAAATTTAAAAAAACTAAAAATAAGAATAAATTAATATTAGATCCTGGAATAGGTTTTGGAAAAAAGTTGAAACATAATTTGATGATTTTAAACAAGATTTCATTATTTCATTCACTTGGTTTCCCCATATTACTTGGTACATCTAGAAAAAGATTTATTAATCAAATTTCTGGAAAATATGATACTAAAGAAAGAATTGGTGGTACATTATCATCAATAATTTTTTCTTTTTCACAAGGAATTAAAATTTTCAGGGTACATAACGTTGAAGAAGTTAAGCAAGGTCTTTTGGTATTTGAAACTTTATTAAATAAATGAAAAAAAAATATTTTGGAACTGATGGGATAAGAGGCACAGTTAATATTGGTAATATTAATGGTGAAAAATTTTTTAAATTTGGTTTAGCGGCTGGCACATATTTTAAAAATCTTAAAAAAAATAAACAAGTTGCGATTATTGCTAAAGATACCCGTTTATCCGGATATACTCTTGAACCAGCCTTAGTTTCAGGCTTGGCATCGACTGGTATGAATGTATTTACATTGGGACCGTTACCTACAAATGGATTAGCTATGCTTACCAAAAAAATGAAAGCTAATCTTGGAATAATGATTACTGCATCTCATAATCCTTTTCATGATAATGGACTAAAGTTATTTGGCCCAGATGGAATGAAATTATCTGACAAAATTGAGAAAAAAATTGAGAGCTTAATTGACACCAAAACTGCAAGTCATTTATCAGAGCCAAAATTTTTGGGCAGGGTAAAAAGATTAGAGAATGGCAATGAAAGATATATAGAAATTTTAAAAAATAATTTTCCAAATGATTTCAATCTAAAAGGCATGCGTATAGTTTTAGATTGCGCTAATGGCGCTGGATACAAATCTGCTCCAAAAATTCTTTCTGATTTAGGAGCAAAAGTTTTTTCAATCGGTGTAAAACCTAATGGCCTTAATATAAATTACAATTGCGGGTCAACATTTCCAGAAGTTTTAAAAAAGTATGTTAAAAAATTTAAAGCAGATATCGGAATTGCTCTAGATGGAGATGCTGATAGAGTAATCATGTGTGATGAGAAATCACAAATAATCGATGGTGATCAAATTATTGCTATGATCGCCAAAAGATGGAAAAGAAAAAAAATTTTAAAAGGTGGCGTAGTTGGAACCCTAATGTCTAATTATGGTTTAGAAAAATTTTTTTTGAATGAAAAAATTAATTTTAAAAGATCAAATGTTGGTGATAGATATGTCAAAGAAATTATGAAAAAATATAGCTATAATTTAGGCGGAGAACAATCAGGTCATATAATTTTAGGAAAATTTGCTACTACAGGCGATGGTTTGTTGGTTGCATTAGAAACATTATTCGCCTTAAGAAAAGGTAAGTTAGCAAGTGAAATATTTAAAGTTTACAAATCAGTTCCTCAAAAACTTTTAAATATAAGAGTAAAAGATAAAAAAATTATTAATTCTCCTAAGTGTAAAAAGGCTATTAAAGCAGCTAATCAACTATTAAAAAATAAGGGTAGATTACTTGTAAGACCCTCAGGAACAGAACCTAAAGTAAGAATAATGTGTGAGTCTTTAAATTTTTCTTTAATGAAAAAATGTATTGATATGATTAAAAAAACAATTCATTAAAAGATGAAACCAAAATCGAAAGTTTTAATTATTGCTGGCTCTGACTCCTCAGGCGGAGCTGGAATTCAAGCAGATATAAAAACTGTTACATCGTTAGGAAGTTATGCCATGACCGCTGTAACCGCTGTAACCGCTCAAAACACTACTGGAGTAAAATCAATAGTTTCAATAAAGCCGAAAGAAATATCAAATCAAATAGATTTTTCAGCTGCAGACATAAGGCCTAATGCAATTAAAATTGGAATGTTGCATTCAAAGCAGGTGATTCATGCTGTAATAAAATCATTAAATAAGATTAAAATTAAAAAAGTTGTTCTTGATCCTGTTATGGTTGCTAAAGGTGGCGCAAAACTCATAAATAATACTGCAATTATTTATATAAAAAATAAATTAATGAAAAATATTTTGCTAATCACACCTAATATTCCCGAAGCAGAAATTTTGACTAAAACAAAAATTATTTCCACAAAAGATATGATAAAAGCAGGAAAAATCTTAATCAGTTTAGGTGCTAAAAATGTTTTGATTAAAGGCGGTCATTTAAAGTCACAACAAATGAATGACATCTTGTTAAACAAGAAAATTATCAAGGTATTTAAAAATAAAAAATACAATTCAAAAAACACTCATGGAACCGGTTGCACGTTATCTTCTGCAATAGCAACGTATTTATCATGTGGAAAAGATTTGATTAAATCTTGTGAGCTTGGAATTAAATATGTTAATGAAGCAATTAAATCAAATCTTAATTTAGGAAAAGGAAACGGTCCAATAAACCATTTAA
>JADHRE010000011.1 GCA_016777595.1 Candidatus Pelagibacter sp. | reverse complement strand
TAATTGCATTAAATAAATTTAAAGTAAATAATTTTTTACCATATTTAATTGTTGGAATATTTTTATGGGATTTTACTCATCAATCAGGTATTCATGCAACAATTGCTGGAGTACTTTTAGCTCTAACAATTCCACATAATGCAAAAGTTAACAAAAATTCTCTACTACTCAAATTAGAACATAATCTTTCACCTTATGTTGCATTCGGTATAATGCCTTTATTTGCTTTTGCTAATGCTGGTGTTTCTTTAGAGGGATTAACTTTTTCAACTCTTTTAAATCCTGTACCGCTTGGAATAGTTCTTGGGCTATTTTTTGGAAAACAAATTGGTGTATTTGTATTATCTTATCTATCCGTAAAACTAAAAATTGCGGATAAACCTAGCAGCTCAACTTGGCCAGCTTTTTACGCTGTTTCAATTTTAACTGGAATTGGTTTTACTATGAGTTTATTTGTAGGAAATTTAGCATTTGCCAACGATATGCAGCATATTGATGGTGTAAAAATTGGTGTGCTAGCGGGTTCATTACTTTCAACAATATTTGGTTATATATTGTTATTATTATTTTCAAAAAAATGATAACTAGTGAAATTATTAAGATTGCCTCAAATACGTCTAACGTTGGTTTAACTAACAAATATACTTTTAAATCAATCAAAAAAAATTCAATATGTGGAGACATTGTAAAAATTGAATTAATTATAAATAATTCTAAAATAATCTCGATGAAATATGAAACTGAGTCTTGTGTTTATTGTGAAGCTTCTGCTAGCTTATTAGCTCTAAAAATAAAAAATCTACCTGTAAGTATAGTTAAAAAAGAACTGAATAAATTTAAGGATGGTTTCTCCGAAGATATAAATTTTATTTTTTCTAAAAAATTTATGGATTTTAAGTTTTTAATTAACAAAAATAATAAAAAGAGGTTAAATTGTATATTGTTACCGATCGAGACTGTGTTAAAAGCTTTTAAATGATGAAAAAAATATTTATCATATCAATATTAATGTTTAGTTTTTTTAACAAAACCAATGCAAATTATGAGCAATTAGCTTATGAATTTAATTTCAAGAGCATTGATGGAGGAGAAATTAATCTTCAACAATATAAAGAAAAAGTAATTGTTGTGGTAAATGTTGCTTCAAGATGTGGTTTTACGCCTCAATACGAAGATCTACAGAGTTTATGGACAAATTATAAAGATAAAGATTTAGTTGTTATTGGAGTTCCAACTAATAATTTTAAACAAGAACCAGGTTCAAACAAAGATATAAAAGATTTTTGTGAAACTAATTTCAATATTAGTTTTCCGATGACAGAAAAAATAGATGTGCTTGGAAACAACGCCCACCCTTTTTTTATATGGGCTAAAGAAAACCATGGAAAAAGTGCTATACCAAAATGGAACTTTCATAAAATAATTATTGGTAAAAATGGCAAAATTGCAGATACTTTTGCATCAATAACTAAACCTTCATCAAAAAGATTTATTGACCTAATCGAAGCAGAAATTAAAAATTAAAACTTAAACCATCGTAAGCTGGTATTATATTATTTGGTAAATTTTTTTTAAGATCAAAATAATCTAGATCTACATGCAAATTTGTTAATATTGCTTTTTTTGGCTTTACTGATTTAATAAAATTAATAGCACCAGAATAATTAAAATGTGATGGATGTTTATCTTTTCTTAAACAATCAATTATTAAAAAATCTAAATTCATTAATTTTTTTTGAACTTTTGTACTAATTTTATTACAATCACTTATATATGCAATTTTTTCAAATAAATATCCATTTGCTTTAATCATTCCATGATTAACTTCGAAAGGTTCTATGTTTATGCTTTGATTGTTTTTAGAAATTTGAAATTTTTTTTTAATAACATTTGCCTTCATTATTGGTTTATATCCATGTCGTTGTTGAAAGCAAAAAGTATATTTATTTTTAAGCTCCCTAATAGTTCTCAATGAAGCATATACTGGAATTTTTTTTTTATTTTTCCAATAGAATGGGCGCATTTCAAAAATTCCAGTTGTTTGATCTGCGTGTTCATGTGTAAATAATATCGCATCTAAAGATGTAATTTTATTTTTTAAAAACTGATTTTTTATGTCTGGAGAAGTGTCAATTAAAACTGATAAGTCCCCTTTTTGAATATGAGCACAACAACGAGTTCTAATATTTTTTGGATTTTTTTTTAATTTAGCTGAATAATTAGTTATCCAAGGTGAACCTAGAGAACTACCGCATCCTAAAACTGTAAATTTATTTTTCAATTTAGCTGGCCAAATAAATTGAAAAAATTTTTAGTAGTAATATTTGAAAAATCATCAAAAGATATTTTCTTTAATTTTGATAAAAATTTTACTGTATGAATAATATAGCTTGGCTCATTAGGTTTTCCTCTTAATGGTACAGGGGCCAAGTAAGGTGAATCTGTTTCCACTAGTATTCTATCATTCGGTATTTCTTTGAAAGTATTAGCTAAATCTTGCGACTTTTTGAATGTAACAACTCCACTTGCGGAAATATAAGCACCGAGGTCTAATAATTTAAAAGCAAATTTCTTTGACCCCGTAAAACAATGAATTAAAATCTTAAAATTTTTTTCTAATAATCTTTTTTTTAGTATTTCAAAGGTTTCTTCTTCTGCATTTCTTGTATGTACAATTAGAGGTAACTGAGTATTTTGAGCTGCAACAATATGTTCCTCGAAACATTTAATTTGATCTTTTTTATCTGAATAATTATAGTAAAAATCCAATCCACTTTCTCCAATACCAATTATTTTTTTATTTAGATTAATTTTTTTAATTATATCTTCTGACTTAATTGATTGGTGGTTTTTAGCCTCATGAGGATGTATGCCATAAGAACCATAAACACAGTTATTATTAGATATTATATTCAAAATATTTTCAAAGCTTTTATCTTCTGTTGAAATAGTAAGTAAATATTTAACACCGTCTTTATTTGCTCTATTAATGGTTTCTTTAAGCGATAAAGACATTGGTTCATAATTTAAATGGCAGTGAGAATCAATTATCATTTTCAATTTTATTAAATAATATTTCTAAATTATCAAGCTTCTTTTCATAATTTATAAAATTATCATCATTAATTTTATCAATAGTTATATTTTCATTAGAAAGATTCATGATAGAAAAAACTTTATCTGTTGCATTAGGTATTATGGGACTAAGAAGTATAGTAATATTTTTTATTTGCTGTACAATTGTATGCAAAATTGTTTTCATTCTTTCTGGTTTTTTTTTTTTAATTGCCCAAGGTTCTGAATCATTAAAATATTTGTTTGCTTCGAAAGAAAAATTTACAACCATCTTAATATACTCATTTAAATCTTGTTTATTCATTAAGTTAATAAGTTTAGGTATATTATTTCTTAAATTATCCAATAATTTTTTATCTAAATTATCTAATGTAGAACTTTTTGGTATTTTATTATCACAATTTTTTTTAATAAATGAAAAAACTCTTTGGCATAAATTTCCATAATTATTAGCTAAATCATTATTAATACAATTTTTTAAATTTTCCATTGAAATTGATCCATCATTACCAAGTGAGACTTCTTTGACTAAATAATATCGCAGTTGATCTACTCCATATTTATCGATAATTTCTATAGGGTCTAAAATATTTCCTAATGATTTGGACATTTTTTTATCATCTGAAAGTATCCAGCCATGACCGAATACTTTTTTTGGAAGGGGAAGTTTAGCAGCTAATAAAAAAGCAGGCCAGAATACTGCATGAAATCTTAGAATGTCTTTACCTATAATGTGTATGTCTGCAGGCCAAAAATCTTTAAATTTTTTATCTTTAATGTCAGGAAAATTTAAAGCACTAATATAATTGGTTAAAGCATCAAGCCAAACATATATTACGTGTTTTTCATTTTTAGGCACAGGTATACCCCACTTAAAAGACGTTCTACTTATGGATAGATCTTTCAATCCTTTTTCAACAAATTTTACTACTTCATTTTTTCTTGATGTTGGCAAAATGAAATTTGGATTTGTATTGTAGAATTCTAAAAGTTTATTAGACCAAGATGATAATTTAAAAAAATATGACTCTTCTTCTACCCATTCAACGGTTGATCCAGATGATTTTGATACTTTTTTTTGATTTATGTTTTCAATTTCATCTTCATCGTAAAAAGCTTCGTCTGAAACTGAATACCAGCCACTATATTTATCTAAGTAAATGTCGCCAGACTCAACAAGTCTATTCCAAATTTCAATCACAGATTTGTGATGTCGTTTTTCAGTAGTTCGAATAAAATCATTATTTGATAGATTTAATATTTTAGTTAAAGATTTAAAAGTTTCAGACAGTTCATCGCAAAAAATCTTAGGATCTTTGTTATTTTTTTTTGCCTCTTTTTGTATTTTTTGACCATGTTCATCTGTTCCAGTTAAGAATAAAACATTATAATTTTCTAGTCTCTTAAAACGTGCAAAGATATCTGCAACTATACTTGAATATGCATGACCCATATGTGGTTTACCAGAAGGATAGTAAATTGGCGTTGTTATGTAAAAATTTTTATTCATAACTTAATTTATCATTAACAGCGTTTATTAGTGAATTTTGATTAATATTGTACAACATAAAATTATTAAGATTGTCAAAAATAAAATTTTTAATTTCAAAAATTTTATTATTTTTGAATAAGTTTTGATTTTTTGAATTTTTGAAGTAATTATCAGCTATAAAAAATGCTAAATTAATAAATAATACATCTTTATATTTTTTATATAAATTTAGTAAAAGTGTAAGATTTTGTACAAAGTCATTTGTAGGAATAATATTATATTCTTTACATATGTGATTAAATTTAACAAAGTTACCGGGAGATAACTGTGAAGATTTTGGATTTAAAGTTAATTCTAAATTAAAAAAAATTACTAGTTTTTCTATAATCTCTAATCTTTGACTTTCATTTAAAATAATTTTTATTTCTAAGGCTCTAGACTTAATTGTATCAAGCAAAGGTTTTGTTTTGTTGTTTATTAGAAAAAAATAATTTTTTTTTGATGGTTCTTCTATTATTTTTAGCAAGGCATTGAGACTATTATGATTAAATAGTTCGATATCATCAAGTACAATGAATCTATCTTTATTAGAAATAGTGGATTGCAAAATGGTTGCCTTTAAATTTCTAATGTTATCAACCTTTACGGATTTAAAGTCCGAGCCACTAATATATATTATATTAGAATAAATATTATTTTGAAATTGTTTATAGAAAATTGAATTATCTGAAAAAGTAAGTTTTTCCAAGTTATAATTTTTAAAATCGAAAATTGAATAGAGTAAGTGATTAACTAGAGTTGATTTACCGGAACCCTTGTTTCCAGATAACATTAATACTTTAGGTAATTTTTTTTTTTTATAAAGTTCAAAAATAAATTTAAAGTTTTTTTGTAATCCAAATAAACTTAGTGAGTTTTTAGAGTCAAAAAAAATTGGGTAATTCATTTAATATTTAAATATTTCTTAGTTATATTAAAAATTTCATCCTCTAGGGAATTATCGTTTAGAGATGAGTTGAGTGTAAAGTAATTTTTTCTTTTTTTTGCTAATTTAATGAAAGCGTTTTGTGCTTTATTATAAAAAGATTGTGGAAAATTATCATAACGATTTTTGGCTTTTCTTTTTTTAAGTCTTTTCTTGGAAGATGCCATGGAAACTTTTAAAACAAAAACAATATTAGGAGTAATACCTTGTAAAATTTTTTTATGTATATTGTTAATAAAGTTTATATCAACTTTTTTTCCATAGACTTGATATGCGATTGTTGAGTCAATAAATCTATCACAAATAACAACTTTTTTTTTTGTTAGTGAAGGTTTTATTTTATTTTTAATATGTTCGTTTCTGGCAGCTAAATAAAGCAAAGTATCCGTATACTTATCAAATTTTTCTTTACTGTCTTTACTAAAATAGTCTTTGAGAATTAAATTTCTTATCAATTCTGAACTTTTTGTACCTCCAGGTTCTCTTGTTAAAACAACATCAACTTTTTTTTTTTTTAATTTATTAAAAAGTATTTTGCTTTGATAAGATTTTCCACAACCTTCAACACCCTCGAAAACAATAAAAAAGGGTTTTTTTTTATACATCTCCCCAAATCAAATAATTAAGAGATGTTAGTAAACTTTTAAAAAAATTAACTTTTTTTAAATCCTCTGCAGCATAAAGAGGTAATGATTTTACCATCTCATCTTTTTTAAAGACCGTGATACTTGCTACTTGTTCTCCTTTTTTAATTGGTGCTGCTATTGGCCCACTATACTCTAGAGACATTGATAAACTAGTAATATCTTTTTTATTAATAGTTACGTAATAATCTTCTTTTGATGAAACTTTGATTTTATTTTTTTCTCCCAACCATGTATCTAATTCAAACATAGGAAAATCTTTTTTTGCAATTTCAAATGTGCTTGTATTCCTAAAACCCCAATTAAGCAGTTTTAAAGACTCAGAACTTCTCAAATTTTTTGTATCAAAACCAGATACTACAGCAATAAGTCTTCTATCATTTTTTGTCATTGAACTTGCTAATGAATATTTTTCAACAGCTAAATAGCCAGTTTTAACACCATCAACACCAATATTTTTATATAATAATGGATTTCGATTTCCTTGTTTAATAGGTTCACCTCCAGTTCTATCCCAGGTAAATGTTTTTTCTGCAAATAATTCATAAAAAACAGGATAATTTTGGATCAAATATTTCGACATTAAAGCTATATCTCTTACAGTTGAGATATTATCAGGATCATTGATACCTGATGAGTTTGCAAAATTAGTGGAAGTCATGCCAATTTCACCTGCTTTTTCATTCATCATCTCCGCAAAATTAGACTCGGATCCCGCTATACCTTCAGCTAGTGCAACACAAGCGTCATTTCCAGAAGCAATTATTATTCCTTTAAGAAGATTTTCAACACTTACTTGATCATTGATCATAATGAACATCGAAGAGTATCCAGCTTGAGATAATCTCCAAGCATTTTCAGAAATTGTAAATTTATCATCTAAAGACAATTTTCCCTTATTTAAAAGATCAAAAGCAACAATTGCTGTCATAATTTTAGTCATTGAAGCTGGATAAATTTCTATGTCTGGATCCATTTCATATAAAATTTCATTTGAATGATGATCTATTAGAATACCAGTTCTTGCTTGTATATTAGGATTCGCAAACACTTTAGTGCTAAAAATAAATAAGATAATTAAGATAAAAAGTTTATTCATTTATAAATATATTAAGTTCTTCGAATCCAAAGTTTTGAAGTTTAATGTAATCATTTTTTAATAAATTAACAGAGCTATATGGGCCTAAAATAACTTGAGTTTCTTTATTATTAATCTTTTTAATTTTTAATTTTTTAATGTCCAAATTTGTTACTTCTTTGATGATTCTTTGTTCTAAGAATTTAGCTGTATCATAAGAGTAAAAAGAAGCTACAAGTATAAATATTTTTTTGGTATTTTTTTTTAAAGATTTTGATTTATCTACTGAAATATTGGATATTTTAACTGATGTAATGGGTGCCTTCGAGGGGGTTTTTTTTTCCTCATTATATATTTTTGCTTTTTCAGCAACAAACGATTTATTTTTTTTAACTTCAATTATTTCTAATAAAGGTAAATTTGGATCTAAATTAAGTTTTTCAGCGACAGGTTTCGTTATCAAAATTTTATAAAAATCAGGAAATTTTATTCTCTTTATATTTTTAAGAACGATAGTTTCGTTATTTTCAGGGTTTATAATTTTTATCAAAGCACCTGTTCTTAAATTTTGAAGTGATATTTGCATTTTATCATTGCTCATTCTTCCTTTAATAATTTTATTTATAAAATCAAAATCATTATAAACATATGCAATACCTTTAGTTGAATAGGGTTTTTTTTGATTTATTGTAGAAAATTGAGGAGAACAAGATAAGGCAAAAAATAAAATAAAAATTATTCTAAATTTCATTTTTAAAATTCTCTTTTAGTGTACAAACTGCTAAAGCAAATCTTAGTGATCTATTCCAATTTAAAATTTTTTCATAATTTTCAAAAACTATATAGGCTGGAGACAAGGTTTCAGCACCAGGAATAATATCTTTATCTGGAATAATTATTGCAGCACTTAGGTCGTCTTTAATACTAAATTTGTCATAATTATGAATATATTTCTTTAAATAATTAAATTGTTTTTTGTTTTTAATATTCCTCGCAGAGGAGTTTAAATATTTTTTTGGTATATTTTTTTTCAATTCTATTTTGAAAAAACATGGTTGATTTTTTTTCCACCCTATAGTTTTCAAATAATTTGCAGCGGAAGCAAATGAGTCTTCTATTCTTTTAAGCTCAATTATCTGATTATTATTATAGTCAATTGCATAGTTTCTTATCGTACGAGGCATAAATTGAAAATTACCAAATGCACCAGCCCAGGAGCCATATAAAATATCTTTATTTATAATATTTTTATCTACTAGTTTGAGCAAAATTAGCAATTCCTCCGTAAAAAATTCGCTTCTTCTTTTGTCGAAACTAAGAGTTGCAAGCGATGAAACTATATCCATCTTTCCCAAGTATTTACCAAAATTTGTTTCTATTCCCATGAGGGCAAGTAATAATTCCTTTTCTACATTGAATTCTTTTTCTATTTTTTCTATCGTGGTTTTTTCTTTGTTGTAAAGATCCAATCCTTCTCTAAGTTTTCGTTTAGAAGATCTTTTTTTAATATATGTAAAAGTATCTTCATAAAATTCTGGTTGAAAACGATCATATTCAATCACTTTAGGTAAAAATTTTGCATCAGACATTAGTTCGTTGACAACTTTTTCTGAAATACCTGAACTAGTTGCTTTGTCTTTAAAATTTTTTAACCATTCGTTAAAATCGTTATTAGCATTAGCAAGAGAGTGATTAATATAAAAAATGAATAAAAAGAATGAGGTAAAAATAAATTTAAACATTTTACTAATTATCATAATTAATGTGTATAAACCAGTAATACAAAATTCCACTTATTTATTGTTATTTTAAGTCTTTGATAGTATTAAAGTATCTAATTTTGTTTCAAGGAGAGGTGGCTGAGCGGTTGAAAGCACTGGTCTTGAAAACCAGCAACGGGGCAACTCGTTCGTGGGTTCGAATCCCACCCTCTCCGCCATTATAACCTAAAGTTTTTAAATATTAACGAAACTGAATTTTCGTCAATTTGATTTTCAATAGTGTTATGTTGGTAAAAATTTAAAATTACTTCATCATCAAAGTTCAAAAACTTATCCAATTCCAAAAGCTGATTTTCATTAAATAAATCTATATGTTTGTTGACAAATGAGCTTAGTAAAATATCCATTTCTTTCGTTCCCCTATAAGCTGCACGATAAATTAATTTTTTTTTGAATATTTCTAATTTAATGTTCATAGATTTATATTATACATAATCTTATCAATTAATGGAAAAAGATTTTTTATTTTGTGAGGTGAGTAGCTTAAAAGGTGTTGGTCTTCAATTATCTAAATATTTAAAAAAAAAACGAATAGAAAAAATAAAAGATATTGTTTTAAACTTACCTTATTCCGACACAGACAGGTCGAAAATTTATAAACTTAATGAACTGGAAGTTGGAAAAATTCTTTCTATAAAAGTATTGGTAAAAAAATTAAATTTTCCAAGAACTAGAAACCTTCCTAATAAAATTACTTGTGAGGATAAAACAGGTAAAATTGATATTGTGTATTTTAATAGCCGCGAAGGATATCTAAGAAAATTATTTCCCCTAAATGAATGGGTAATTGTTAGTGGAAAAATAAACTACTTTAACAAAAGATATCAAATAACCAACCCCGATTATGTAACAACATTAGATAATCAAGAATATGTAATTAAAAATATACCTAAATATAATTTAACAAAAGGAATTAATGAAAAAAAATATAGAAATATAAGTGAACAAGTAATTAATAACTTACCTACTGTCATAGATTGGCTAGATATAAAATTTATTAAAAAGAATAATTTAATTAATTGGAATGAAGGAATTAAGAAACTTCATAATTCTAAAGATGCAAAAAACAACAAATCACATAGCTATAGAAGATTAGTATTTGATGAGCTGTGCGCAAATTTTTTAACTTTGTCAGAAAACAGAAAAAGGATAAAAAAAAATAAAATTCCAAAATTTTTTAATAATAAATGTTCAAAAAAAATTATAAATAATCTTCCATTCAATTTAACTAAAAGCCAAATAAATGTATTCAATGAGATAAATTATGATTTATTAAGTGGTAATAGAATGTTTAGAATTATTCAAGGAGATGTTGGATCAGGCAAAACAATAGTTTCTTTGTTGTCAATATTTAATGTTATTAAGAGTGGATATCAATGTGCTTTGATGTCCCCTACCGAAATACTTGCACGACAACATTACAAATTATCAAAAGAAATCTTTAAAAATAAAATTAAAATTGAATTTTTAACTGGGAAAACAGATTACAAATTAAGAAAAGATATCTTAAATAGATTAAATAATGGAAAAATAGATTTATTGATAGGAACTCATTCATTATTTCAAAAAAAAATTAATTTTAAAAAACTAGGTTTAGCCGTAATTGATGAACAGCATAAATTTGGTGTAAAGCAAAGAAGTGATTTAGCTATTAAAGGAGGTGATAATTGTGATGTGTTGCTTATGTCTGCAACTCCAATTCCAAGAACAATGATGATGTCTCTTTACGGTGATATGGATGTATCAAAAATTAACGAAAAACCTGCAAAAAGAAAAAATATAATCACTTTAAGTAAACCGGAAAAAAAAATGAATGAGATTTGGCCCTTTATCAAGAAACAAATTAATGAAGACAATCAAATCTTCTGGGTCTGCCCTTTAATTGAGGAATCTGCTTTTTTAGACTATTCATCAGCAAAAAAAAAATTTGAAATAATACATAAAAAATTTCCAAATAAAGTTGGTTTAATACATGGAGCGTTGGAAAAAGAAGAAAAAGAAAATATTTTAAATAGATTTTTAAAAAAAGAAATTTCTATTTTAGTTTCTACTACCGTAATCGAAGTTGGAATAGACTTTCCAAATGCAAATTTAATAATTATAGAAAATGCTAATAAATTCGGTCTAGCCCAACTACACCAATTAAGGGGAAGAGTTGGAAGAGGTGAAAAACAGGGAACTTGTATATTATTATTTAAAGATGGTTTAACTAAAAATGCAATTAAAAGAATTAAAATTCTTAAAAGTTCAGACGATGGTTTTTTTATAGCTGAAGAGGATTTAAAATTGAGAGGTTTTGGAGATTTAATTGGCTATCAACAAAGTGGTATAAAAAATTTTAGATTTGCTGACCCGGTAATACATGAAGATTTATTCAAATTAGCTGAGAAATACGTACTAAATATAAGAGATAACATTAATCAAAAAAAATATTCCTTTTTATTAAAGCTTTTTGACAAAGCAGAAATTATTAATGTTAGTGAAATTTAATCAATATTAGTTGTTCCTGCTGAAACAATAAACTTGGATGCTTGTTCAAACGATACATCAAGATAAATAAGATCCTTTTTTGGAACCATTAATAAAAAACCACTTGTGGGATTAGGTGTAGTTGGAACAAATACATTTATAATATCTTCCTCTACTTTATTTTTAATTAATCCTTTATTTTCTTTTGTTGCAAAACCAACAGCCCAAATACCTTTACGAGGATACTCTAAAAGAACAACACTTTTTTGTTTACCATCTGATTTAGTAAATGTTTCGGTCATTTGACCTATTGCTGAATATATAGTTCTGAGAATAGGAATTTTTCTTAAAATGTTATTAAAAATTTCAAAAAATTTTTTTCCTAAAAAAGATAGAGATAGCCATCCAATAAAAGTAATTACTATTAATGCAATTATTATTTCAACACCAGGTATATTAAAAGGTAGATAATTATTAGGATTAATTTCTTTTGGGATAATTCTTCCAGAAACTCTTATTAAAAAAAGGGTTAAATACAAAGTTATTCCAATTGGTATCAATACAACTATACCAGCTATGAAATTATTTCTAATTTTGGAAAATATTGATTTTTTTATATTTGGCTCTGTCATTAATTAAGAATAACTAGAATATATAATAAAAACTATAATTAAGATAAAAATTGCAATTAATAATTTATTATTTAAAATCATGAATCTAAAATGTATAACATAAATAGAAGAAAATTTCTTGGCTATTTTGGATGCGGTTGTTGCTCGTTAATGCTTCCATCTTGTTCAACTGTACCTATCACGGAAAGAAAACAATTAAGCATAATTCCTGAATCTCGTATTAATCAACAGGCCGCTGCTGCATATGAAAGTTTTAGAAGTAAGACTAAATTAATAACTACTGGTTCACAGTTAAAAGAAATTAGAGATATTGGGAAGAAAATGGAATTAGCTGTAAGCACTTTTTTTTTAAATGAAGGTAAAAAAGATCCTACGAAAAATTTTGGTTGGGACTACCTGTTAGTTGATAACGATAAAGTTGTTAATGCTTGGTGTATGCCAGGTGGAAAAATTGCAGTATATACCGGACTATTAAAAGTAACAAAAAATACTAATGCACTATCAGTTGTTATGGGTCATGAAATAGCTCATGCTGTAGCTAGACACTCTGTGGAAAGAATGAGTCATGCAATGACTATAAATCTAGGAACAACTGTTGCTGATATTTTTTTAGGAGGAGCAATTAATCGAACTAGAAACACAGTTGGGCAAAATACTGGTTTAGATATTTTTCAATTAGGTATCATGAACCCATTTGGTAGAAAGCAAGAAACTGAAGCAGATTATTTAGGTTTAATTTTTTCTTCTTTATCTGGTTATGATATTAGAGAGTCAGTAAAATTATGGAAGAGAATGGCAGATAAAAATAAGGGAAAAGAACCGCCTGTTTTTTTAAGTACTCACCCTAGTAGTAAAAAAAGAATTGAAAATTTAAACAATTGGATAACTGAAGTAATGATTAAATATCCACCAATAAAAACATAATTATTGGTGAGCCCTGATGGACTCGAACCATCGACACCCTCCTTAAAAGGGAGGTGCTCTACCAACTGAGCTAAGGGCCCTTAAAGACTGTTCTTTTATATA
>JADHRE010000010.1 GCA_016777595.1 Candidatus Pelagibacter sp. | reverse complement strand
AAGATCGATTTTTGTAGTACATGATTTTTAATTTTATTATCACTTATAACTTCACAATTTTTTAAACCTTTTTCTGTAATTTTTGATTGAATTAAATCTGAGTATTCTTTTGTTGAGTGAAAAACATAAGTTAAGTCATCAAACTTCTCGTTCATAAGTTTAATAAAATTTAATAAAATTGGTGCAAGAACATTTATTTCAGACTGGCGACTTCCTGCAAAAATTGAAATTATTGCTTTATTTTTTCCTAAAATTTGATTGATATCAATTCCACTTTCAACTGTAGACTCTAATAAAGGGTGACCAACAAATTCATGACTCATATTTTCTTTTTCAAAATAAGGTTTTTCAAAATTAAATAATAAAAGTATATGATCTATATATTTTTTAATTTTTTTTACTCTTCCTTCTCTCCATATCCACACTTGAGGAGCCACGTAATGAATTGTTCTAATTTTAGGATTATTTTTTTTTATTCTTTCTGCAACTCTTAAAGTAAAATCAGGGCTATCTACAGTAAATAAAATATCTGGTTGAAAATTTTCTATTTCCCGCACAGTCTCATTAATCTTTCTCTTTATGTTAAAGATATTTAATAGAACGTTTGTAAACCCCAAGAAAGTTATTTCTTTAAGATCATAAATTGATTTTATACGGAGTCTTTTCAAATTTTCACCGCCAACAGAAAGGTATTCAATATTTGGATTTAATTTATTTAAATTATCAATGACTTTTGCAGCAAGCCTATCACCTGATGCTTCGCCTGTTAAAATAAATATTTTTTTCACTTTTCAAGTCTCCATATTGAACCTTCGTCTGTTAAAAGAAAAATTTTGCCAGTATTTTCTTGGATTTCTATATCTCTTATTCTGCCAATTTTGTCTTTAAAGATAATTTTTTCATTAATAAAATTATTATCTTTAAATCTTATTTTTCTTAAAGACTGATCTCGAAGTGAAGTTATTAAAGCGTCACCATTCCATTCTTTAAATTCTTCACCTTTATAAATAACCATAGAACTTGCAGCTATTGAAGGAACCCAATATTTTATTGCTTTAGTGAATCCTGCCATCCATTTAGGACCAATTTGTGTGCCGGTATAATTTGTGCCACCCCAACCTAATATTTTCCAACCATAATTTTCACCATATTTAACTTCACCAAACCAATCCCCTCCTTTTGCTCCATGATTTGTTAAATAAATTTTATTATCGAAAGGAGATAAATCCATTCCTTGCGGATTTCTCACTCCAATTTGGTAAATTTCTGGCAACCAATCTTTTTTATCTTTAAATTTAGGGTTATCTTTAGGAATTTTTCCATCTAAATGAATTCGAATAATGCTTCCAGGGTGTTTTTTTGGATCTTGAGCAATCATTCCTTCACCTCTTTCACCAACCGTTATATAAATAAAATCATCTTTTACTACTAACCTTGAGCCGAAATGATAACCTGAATTTATAGGTGGTTCTGCTCTAAAAATATTTTGAAAAATTAATTCTACATCATTAAATCTGGCTTTTGCTGTAGATGTACTGGAATTTCCTTTTTCTCGATTTTCAGTATATGTAACAAAAACTTGATTATTATAATAAAGCACCTCAAGCAAACCGCCTTGCCCATCTTCTAAAATATTTAAATTATGTTTAATTTTTCTAGTTTTTTTATTTTTTAAATTTACTAATAGTATATTGCCAGACTTTTCAGTTAATAATATTCTGTTATTATCAATAAATGTTAAGCTCCATGGACTGTTAAGTCCATTTATTATTTGATATAGTTTTGGTTCATTCGCAAATATACTAAAAACTTGAAAAAAAAATACTAAGATAATTAAAGTAATTTTTTTCATTTGACTAAAATAAATATTTTATTTTTATTAGCAAAATTAATAGATTTTTTTTTATCTAAAAAGATATTTCCTTTATGTTTTAAAACTATACCTCTAAGACCAGCAACTTTACATTGTTTTAAAGTGCTTAAACCAACAGTTGGGAGGTCGACTCTCAAATCTTGTTTTTTTTTTGGAAACTTAACCAAAACACCACTATTAAAATTTTTAATTTTTTTAATTGATTTTAGCATTTTTTGTGTTCCTTCTTTTTTTTCAAGTATAATATAATTGTTTCTACTGATTGCACCCTGAACATAATTGTATTGGTTAGATCTTTTTAGTTTTTTTAAAGCATTGTTTATATCAATTTGATCTTTTTTATCAGGCCTATGTTTTGAATAATTGCCTTTTATTAAGGTAAGCTCAGGTGTATATGTAGTAGAACTTATAGTTTGAATTTTTTCGTTTTTAAAAATATTTATAATTTCTTTTAAAAGAGCTGCATCTCCCAATTTAGCTTTTTTTATAATTCTTGGAATATAATATAATCCTTTTAAATCTAATTTAAGTTTTGAAAAATTTGGTTTCTGAACCTTTCCTGCAAATAAAATTTTTTTACATTTATTTTTTTTTAATATTGAGATTATTTTTCCAAATTGACCAATTGAAACAGAAAAAGAGTTTTTATCTCTTTTAAAAATATTTCTTTTAGTGAGATCGATTATTAAATATTTCTTTTTTAGTTTGATCTTTTTATAAATATATTTTGGAAAGTCAGTTTCTCCAAAAATTAACCCAATCATAATTTAATTTTGTGGCGTACAAATTGGTCTTTTTTTATCTTTTTCTATAAATCTTATAACTTCAGAGACTAGTTCATTATCTTTATATTCACCGTTAATCTTGTTTAAGTTTTCATGTAGATTTTTTGATGAAAAAATTTCTTTATAAGCTTTATCTAATCCTATAATTTTTTTATTATCGTATTTTTTTCTTCTTAGCCCTATTAAATTTAATCCCTGAAGATAATTTCTATTGCCTGTAGATAAACCAAATGGAGTAACATCTTTTAAGACACCGGTCATGCCGCCAATCATTGCTAATCTTCCAATTCTGGTGAATTGCTGGACTGCGGAGTTTCCTCCTATTACAACTGAGTCTTCTATTGTTACATGACCCCCTAAAGGAACATTATTGGCTATAATAACGTTATTACCAATTATACAATCATGTGCTATATGAGAAGAAATCATAAATAAACAATTATTTCCTATTTTCGTTTTAGAACCACCACCTTCAGTGCCTGGGTTAATAGTTACATATTCACGAATAATATTTAATTCACCTATTGATAAACTATTTTTCTCATTTTGGAATTTTAGGTCCTGGGGTTGTGTTCCAATGCTTGCGAAAGGAAAAATTTTTGTTCCTTTTCCAATTTTTGTATTTCCTTCGATATGCACGTTTGAGACCAATTCAACATCATCTAATAATTCAACATTAGGTCCTACATAGCAAAATGGGCCAATCTTAACTTTTTTAGAAATTTTAGCTTTTTTATCAATTACACTTGTGTTGTGTATCATTTTTTTCTATCCACTATCGTTGCTGACCATTCGGCATCTGCCATTCTTCTTCCATCAACTTTTGCAGTACCTTTGTATTTCCACACTCTTCCATGAGACCTTATAGCCTCAATCTCTAAGTGAAGTTCACAATCTGGTATAACGGGGTTTCTAAATCTGGCTTTATCAACTCCCATCAAATAAACTAATTTATTAGCATATTCTTTTGGATCAATACCGTGAGCAGTTAAAGCGGCAGCAGCTTGTCCAAAAGCTTCAACAATTAATACCCCCGGCATGACAGGCTGACCAGGAAAATGACCTTGAACATAAAATCCATTTTTTTTAACATACATTATGGCTGTAGCAGATTTTAGAGGGACAATTTTGGTTAATTTATCAATTAATAACATCGGTTCTCTGTGAGGCAACAAAGACTCTATCATTTTTTTATCTATTTCTGTTTTACTCATTATTTTTTTTATTATTTTTTAAAAAATCTTTAAGAGGTACTGCAGGATACCCCATTACAATTTTATTGTCTTCAATATCTTTGACTACCCCACTACCGCCTCCAATTTTTACATTATTTCCAATTTTTAAATGTCCTGAGATTCCTGCCTGGCCACCAATAGATACATTGTTTCCTATTTTTGAGCTGCCTGCAAATCCAACTTGACCAGCAATCATACAATTTGATCCAATTTGAACATTGTGTGCTACATGAACTTGATTATCTAAATACGTATTTTTTCCAATTATTGTATCGTCAATAGATCCACGATCAATTGTACAACTAGAGCCTATTTCAACATTATCTTTTATACAAACTTTTCCAATATGTGGAAATTTTATGTTTTTTTCGTTGACTGGCAAAAAACCAAATCCTTTTTGTCCAATTTTGCAACAATCTTGTATCACAACTTTATCTCCAATTAGTGTATTTTTAATAACTACACCTGAGCCTATTACACAATCATTTCCAATTCTTACATCGTGTTCAATTATACTATTTGATCCTATTATAGAATTTTTACCAATTTTAACATTTTTACCAATTAAAACATTATTACCAAATCTAACATTTTTAAAATCAGAATTTTTTGGTTTTTTTACTGATAAATCTGGATAATCAATATCTGAAAAAGGATAAACTATCTTAATAATACGTGCTAATTCAAATAAAACATTTTTTACAATTATTTTATTGACATTTTTAGGCAGAAATTTTTCTAACTTTTGTGTGGTAATGCAAGCAGATGCTTTCGTGGTAATAGCGTTTTTTTTATAGTTTATCGAATCAAAAAAAGTAATTTCTTTTTTACTAGCTAAACCTAGGGGTTTAACATCATTAACCAAAAAATCTTTTTTTAAATTTAAGGATGGAAATAATTTTTTAAAATGTATATTTTTTTTTTTAAAAAACATGCTTAGTCATTAAGCTTAATTTAACTTAATGTTTTTGAGTTTTTTATTAAGCCGTACTAATATTTCTTTTGTTATGTCAAGATTTTCATCCGCTAAAAGTAAGCTTTTTTTATCTAGAACCATTCTTATATTTTTCTCTTGCATAAATTCTTTAATTATTGGATTTAAATTTTTTAATAATTCATTTCTTGCTTTTGCTCTTTGTTTAGAAACTTTATCAACTAGATTATTTCTCTCTTTTTGTAGAGATGATACTTTATTTCTAAGTGTTTTTACTTGTGTTTTATAATCTTCCTGTGACAAGATTTTTTTTTGTTGAATAATTTTTTTTTCTTCTTCTAAAATTTTAGTTTCTTTTTGCTCAAGGTTTTTAAAGCCACTATCAAGGTCATTTTTAAGTGTTTTTTGGGCTTTTTTACCAGCATCACTATTATTCAATATAAATTTAAAATCTATAAAGTATGGCAAGTCTGCTTGAATGTTTGTTTCAACAAAAATTGAAAGCAATATTGTTGTAAATATTCTTTTAAATATTTTCATTAAAATGTTGTCCCTAAATTAAAATTGAATCCTTCTGTTTGATCTGTATCAGCTTTTCTCAAATTTTGGGAAAAGGTAAACGATAAAGGTCCTATTGGAGAAGAATAATTAGCCACGAAACCTGTTGTTGACCTAATTTTGTTACTGTTTGGGATGCTATTATCGTAATCAACTCCCCATACGTTACCAAAGTCTAAAAATAAACCTACATCCAAGTTTGTTGAGTCTGGTAAAAGTTTTGGCAAATTCATTTCTAAATTCATCGCTGCTGCATAATTTCCTCCGATGTAATCATCACCATCTTTTGGACCAACTTTACCTTTTTTAAATCCTCTCAATCTTTTTGAGCTTAAAAAACTTCTTTTATTCAGTCTTACATCTTCATCGTTGAATCCGTCAATAGTACTTACGAAATATTTGTTAGCAATTACGATATTTTCATTAAGTGTCATATATTTGCTTAAAGTAAATACATTGGAAATATAATTTTTATCTGCATAAAAAGGGATAGATTGACTAAATCCTACAATACTTCCACTTGTTGGCATAAACGATCTGTCACGCTGATCATAATCAAAACCATAATTAGCGACTAATTCTGTAAATTCACCTTTTTGTTTTTGTAAAGCGGAAGAAGCTGATCCGTCTGTCCTTAGTTCGTCATAATTGACTGCTAGTCCCAGTTTTAAAAATATATCTTTATATTGTTCAAATCTTGTATTAACTCCTGCCCCAACCAAAGTATTTTCATAACCTTGATTAGGTTTATCATTGCTCACACTATATAATGAGTATCCAATGGCATTTCCTAAAAAGTTGTAATTTGGATCACTAAAATTTAATCGTCCCTGTAGAGACTCTTCATCGGTATCTAGAGAAAAATTAACTTTCTTTCCTTCTCCTAGCCAATTATTTTCTGAAACCTGAAATGCTAAACTTCCACCATTAGTACCTACTCCTGCTCCAGCACTTATTTCACCAGTAGGCATTTCTTCAACGCTTATATCAATAATTTTTAAATTATCTTCTGGCCCACTTTTTACATTAGAAACAACATTTCTGAAAATATTTCTTGATTTTATATTAGCGATTGATTTATCAAGACCTATTTTTGTGAAAGGATCACCTTCATCTAATATGACTTCTCCTCTTATAACATCTTCATTGGTTACCTCATTACCAATGATATTTATTCTTTCAACCAATAACTTTTCGCCCTCAAATATGTTTAGTTTTATTGCAATTTCATTTCCTTCTATTAACTCTTCGACGTTATGTTCAACAAATTGAATATTATTTTCTTCGATTATTTTATCAAGGGAATCTAGCATCTTTTTAATTTTAAATGGTGAGTAATAATCACCAACGTATTTAGCGTACTCTTCTTCTAACTCTAGAAACAAATTTTTATCGAACGTGGGATCAAGATTTGTAGTTATTTTATTAACAATGAATCTTTCACCAGCATCAATAGAATAAATTAAATCAAAATTTCCAGATTTATTTAGCTCAGCAATATTTGAGGTTATGTTTACATCGTAATATCCAAGAGATTTGTAATAATTTTTCAATAATCTTAAATCTAAGTCTAGTAAGCTTTTACTGAACCTTGTATTTTTAGTTAAAAATTTCCAAAACTTATCTTCTTCGCTAGCAACTACATCATATAATCTTTTGCTTTTAATCTTTTTGTCACCAATAAAAGTAATCGATGAAATTTTTGTTTGTCCTCCTTTGCTTATTTCAAAAATTAAATCAATATTATTACTATCTACTTCATTGAATTTAGCTTCAACATTTACAAAATTATAACCAACAGAAGAATAAAGTTTTTTTATAGTTTCAATATCATTGGATAAATTTGATTTAATGAAAGAGTTTTTTTCTTTAAGTGAAATATTTTCTTTCATCGCTTTAATTGTTTTTTCACTGGGTTCACCAATAATTATGAGCTGATTTATAACTGGATATTCATTTACATTAACTTTTAAAACATTTTTTTCTAATTTTACTTCCACCTCTTTAAAAAAATTTGTCTCGTACAGGTCTCTTAATATAACATTAATTTTTTTTTCATTTATATCTTCACCAACTTTAATATTACCATAAATTTTAATTGTTTCTTTGCTTACCCTTTCGTTCCCATTAATTAAAATCTCTTTAACTATTTCAGCTTTAATAGAATTAAAAAATAAAAAGAATAAAAAGAAAAGGCTTATAATTTTTTTCATATTTTTTTAGTTAATTTTAAAGTTTTGTTTCTTGCCCATTTATCTATATTAATGATTTGATTTAAATTTTTAGGGTTCTTTATAGCATATTTTTTATAATTCCTATCATTTAGAACGCTCATAATGATCCTAGAAATACCTAAAAAAGGTATTTTTCTATTAAGAAAATGATCAACTAATATTTCATTAGATGCATTAATTATTATTGAGGTGGATGGATGTTCATTTGATCTATTTTTTAATTTTATTATTGGAAAAATTTTTTTATTTGGCTTTGAAAATGTTAAACTTTGAATACTCATTTTAGGTTTTTTTTTATTATCATAAAATTTTTTTATATCAATATCATTATCAAAAATTGCATTAGCTAATGGTATGATCATAGATGTGTCATGATAGATAAATTTTGTTAACCCATTTTTAAGTTCTACGATTGCATGAACTAAGCTTTCAGGATGAATTAAAATATCAATTTTACTACTATTAAGGTTAAAAAGTTTTTGAGCTTCTATGTGCTCCAATACTTTATTCATTAAAGTTGATGAGTCTATTGAAATTTTTTTTCCCATTTTCCACTTTGGATGCTTAAGTGCGTCTTTTGGTTCAATTTTTTTTTTTAAATGAAGTTTATTTTTTAAAAATGGCCCGCCAGATGCCGTAATATAAATTTTTTTTATCTCGTCAATATTATGATTCTCTAATAATTTAAAAATAGAATAATGCTCAGAGTCTACGGGTATTAATAAAGTTTTATATTTTAAAGATTCTTTTTTTATTAAATACCACCCACAAATAATTGCTTCCTTATTTGCAATTAATAATTTTTTTGTTTTTTTTATAATTGAAATTGTTGGTGATAAGCCTGCTATTCCAGAAATTGCTGAGATGGTTATATCGTTTTTAACTAATAAATTTATATCATTAAAATTATTTAAAATTATAGTTTTGCTTCTAATTTTTTTTTTTACTTCTTTGAAAATTAAAGGATCATTTATAATAAAAAATTTTGGTTTATATTTTTTAATCTGCTCACAAATTAAACTTAAATTTTTATTCGCAGTAAGTAAATTTATAGTGAAGAACTTTTTATTTTTTTCAATTATTTTTAGAGTTGTTAATCCAACTGAACCAGTAGAACCTAAAATAGATATAATTTTTTTCATTTAAAAAAATAAAATTAGTGAAATTAAACCTAGAGGAACACCAAGTAAGATTCCATCAATTCTATCTAGTACACCACCGTGACCAGGTAAAAAATTACCAGTATCTTTTATTTTTGCTTTTCTCTTTAGATAAGAAAAAAAAAGATCACCTATTTGACAGCAGATTGAAGTAATTGTTGCTATTATTAAATAAACATAGAAAAATTTGTTTATAAATATGAAAATTAAACATGAAAAAAATATATTAGAAAAAATTATCGAACCCAATGCTCCAGAAAAGGTTTTTTTTGGACTTATCTTTGTTAATTTTGGACCTTTAAATATTTTTCCAAAAATAAATCCTCCAATGTCAGAACCAATACAGCAAAATAATAATGAAAACATTAGAGGTTTGAGTTGAAAATTATTTACAAAATAAAAAAAAATTAAACAAAATATAAAAATATATAAAATAAAAGATAAATTGGTGATTACATAAATAAACTTATTGCTAATTATTTTTTTTGTAATGTTGAAGAATTCAAAAAATGCAAACAATGATAAAACAATCAAACTATAAACTAAAACTGGACTGAAGTTAAAGATTAACAATAATAAAAGTAATAAAAAAAAAGATGTATAAATTCTGTTTTTATATTTAGTAAAAATCATATTCTGCCGAAATTTCTTGAAATTCTTTTGTATTTTTTAATAATTTTGATTAGATCATTTGAGTTAAAATCTGGCCATAGTTTTTTTAAGAAAAATAATTCAGCGTAAGCTAATTGCCAAAGCATGAAGTTACTTAACCGCTGGCGCCCCCCCGTTCTTATAAGGATATCAGGATTTGGTTGATTACATGTGTAAAGATTTTTTTCTATATTTAAAATATTCATTTTTTTATCATTTTTTTTAGCTGCATTCGTTATTTCTTTTTTCGAACCATAATTTATTGCTAAATTAACAAGAATTTTTTTATTATTTTTTGTTTTTTCAATGACTGATTTTAATGTAGTTTTAACGTCTGGTGGTAATTTGTTAATTTCTCCTAAAATATTAATTTTTATTCCATTTTTAATTGTGTTTTTAATTTCCTTTAAAAAATAATTTTTAATTAATTTAAATAGATAATCTATTTCCTTTTTTGGACGAGACCAATTTTCCGTTGAAAAAACATAAAATGAGATAATTGGTATTCTTAGTTTTATAGAACATTGAACAACTTTTTTTACAACCTCTACTCCTTTTAAATGACCAAAATTTCTTCCTTTTTTATTTTTTGTTCCCCATCTACCATTGCCATCCATAATAAAGGCGACATGGTTGACTCTATTCATATTTGAATTATCTCTTTTTCTTTTTCTGTTAAGATTTTTTCTATATTTTCTATGTTGTAGTCTGTAAGTTTTTGTATTTTTTTTTCATAATTTTTATTATCATCTTCAGAAATAGTTTTTTCTTTTAGTTTTTTTTTGAGATCCTCATTTGCTTCCCTTCTTATATTCCTAATTGCAACTCTACTTTTCTCACCCATGGTTTTTAAAATCTTAATAAGATCTTTTCTTCTTTCTTCTGTTAAATCTGGAATTCGTAGTCTAATGATTTGACCCTCGATTTGTGGATTTATTCCTAATTCAGATTTTTGAATAGCGCTTTCTATAACAGCAACATTTGCTTTATCCCAAACTTGTATTGAAATTAGTCTTGCCTCTGGCGCACTTATTGTAGCTAACTGATCAATTGGCATTAACTGTCCATATACATCAATTTTAATTGTGTCTAACATGTTAGTATTAGCTCTACCAGTTCTAAGAGTTGCTATATCTTTTTTTAAAGATTGAATACTTTTATCCATTTTAGATGAATAATTTATTTCATTGAATTCATTTGTCACCTATTAAACTCCTTCTCCAACTTTATATCTAACAAAATTAAGTATTTTTAGAGGCTTATCTATTGAGTTTTCCTTTAAGATATCTGATACTTTTTTTTTTGAGTCCATTATCCAAATTTGATTTAAGAGCGAATTATCATTTAGAAATTTAGAAATTTTACCGCTGGAAATTTTTTCAACCATTTCTGCTGGTTTCCCTGAATTTGTGATTTCTGCTTTTATTATATCAAGTTCTTTTTCGATAATGTTTTTATCTATACCGTCTTGATTTACAGCTAGAGGGTTTGATGCAGCTATGTGCATTGCAATTTTTGTTCCAATATCATTATTTTTACTTTTTATGATTCCATCTATTTTTACTATTGAGATTATTTTTCCAATTCCTTTTTCGATGGCTGAATGAACGTAAAAAAAATTCATACCATTAGAATTGTCAAAAAAATTAGCTCTTCTTATTGTAATTTTTTCTCCAATTTTTGCTATTAAATTAACTAGATTATCTTTTACCAAAATCCCATTTTTCATTTTAGTGTCATTGATTTTATTGATGTCGCTTTTTGATATAAAATTAATTTCAGACAATTCTTTGCAAAAATTTATAAAATCTTCGTTTTTTGCAACAAAGTCGGTTTCGCTATTGATCTCGATGATAGAGACTTCTCCTTTATCCTCTTTTACTAGGGCTAACCCTTCAGAAGCAGTTCTGCTCATTTTTTTTGAAGCTTTAGCTATTCCTTTTTTTCTTAAAAACTCTATTGATTTCTCGATATCTCCTTGAGTTTCATCAAGGGCAGTTTTACAGTCCTTGAATCCAACTCCTGTCATCTCTCTTAATCTTTTAATATTATCTAGTAAATCTTTATTCGACATGTAAGTAATAATTTAAAATTATTTTTCTTTAACTTTTGAAGCTTTTTTTTCGGTATTTTCTTCTGGGCCCTTAATAAATTTTTCAGCGTCTTTAATTGTATTTTTTAAAAGCTCACAATATAGATTAATAGATCTTCTTGCGTCATCATTGCCAGGTATAGGATAATCAATACCTGTTGGATCTGAATTAGTATCTAGGACAGCTATAATCGGTATACCTAATTTTTTAGCCTCTGCTACTGCTAATGACTCAATATTTGTATCAATAATAAAGATTAAATCAGGTGTCTTTTTCATTTCAGCTATACCGCCTAGAGATCTTTGTAATTTTTCTTTTTCTTTACCAAATTTTAATATCTCTTTTTTTGTAAATCCTAAATTTTCTTTAGATAGTTGGTCGTTTAATTTTTTAAGTCTTTTAATTGAATTTTGGATAGTATTCCAATTAGTAAGCATTCCACCAAGCCATCTATAATTTACAAAAAATTGATTTGTTTCTTTAGCTAGTTCACTTACTTGTTCTGAAGCTTGTTTTTTTGTTGATACAACCAATAACTTTCCACCATTTGCTACTACTTTGTGCACTTGCACCAATGCGTTTTTAAGAAATTCTACAGTTTGAATTAAATCAATTATGTGAATTGAGTTTTTTTCTCCAAAAATATATTTCTTCATTTTTGGATTCCACCTCAATGTTTTATGGCCTAGGTGTACTCCAGCTTCTAATAGTTGTTTAATGTCTACTTTTGGTACGTTCATATTTTTCCGGTTAATCCACCACAGTAATTCCAAATTAATGGACCGGTAGGGCAATGCCCTTGTAACTGTGTGCGAAATTAGACACAGATATATACAATCAAGTTAAAAAATCAACTGGTTAAACAGTTATTTTTTCTACGTATTTCTTGGCTTTTAAGGCCTTTAAATGATTAAAATCAAATTTTCTATTTTCTTGAAGTGAATAAAAAGCTTGTTTATTTTTATCTCTAATCACTAAATCAATAGCTGTTTCGCCTTTAACTGACAATAATTGTTTAATTTCATTCAAATTATAACTGTCTTTAAGTTCTATGGTTACTTTAGAATAAGGTTTGTTTATTACGTCATCAAGACTTAAAATTTTTTTTACATTAATTCTTTTTTTTATTTCTTCTCCAGTAATTTTATCTTTTTGAAGTGTTAGAACAAATGACTCAGACTCTTTAAGTTTATCTCTATTTGCAATTAAAATCTCTGCAAATAAAAATAATTCAAATTCTGTTTTTTTATCGCTGAATTTTACTATTGCATATGGTGTACCTTTTGCGCTTTTTTTTTCTTGAATAGACATTATAGTTCCTGCCACTAAACCTTCATTTAAATCATTTTCATAAAATTTATTATAAGGGGTGATATTTAACTGATTAAATATTTCTTCAAATTCATTAAGCGGGTGATTGGTTAAATAAAAACCTAAAGATTTAAATTCTTCAGATAGTAGTTCTTTAATTGACCAAGGTGACGATGTGACAAAATCAAAATCTTCTTTTTCATTTTGTTGATCTTCAAAAAGATTGGATTGATGATTTTCCCTATCATCGTTTATATTTTTAATTTTTTGAATAATTTTTGGTATGGATTTTAAAATTTTATTTCTATCATTAACAAATTCATCAAAAACCCCTGCTTTTACCAAACCCTCTAATTGAAGTTTGTTTACATCTTTGACGTTAACTCTATTAATGAAATTAACAAAAGATTTGAAATCTCCGTTTTTTTCTCTTTCTTTGACAATATTAGTTATAGCTTCAAAGCCAACGTTTTTAATAGCTCCAAGTCCATAGTACAACTTTCCTTTGATAGCTTTAAAATCAGAAAAGCATTTATTTATTGACGGTCTTACTATTTCAATATTTAATTTTTTTAATTCCTCCACAAATTCTCTAAGTTTAGAAGTATTAGTAAGTTCTGTTGACATGGTAGCAGCTATAAAATCTTCTTTATAATAAGTTTTTAAATAGGCTGTTTGATATGCAATTAAA
>JADHRE010000009.1 GCA_016777595.1 Candidatus Pelagibacter sp. | reverse complement strand
ACAGATATTAAAGGTGCAAATAATTTAAACAAGGATTGCCTATTTATTTCAAACGGGGTTCATCGAGATGAGTTTAGCAATAATTCAGAATTAGATAGTCTATTAGAAAAATATAAAGTCAAAGCAAATTATTTTCAAATAGAACTCAAATGGTAGAATGAAGATATACACGAGCACAAGTTTAAAAAAAAAACATCAGAGAGGTGTAATAGCCATTGGAAATTTTGATGGGTTACACTTAGGTCATCAAAAAGTTATTAACGAGGCAAAATTAAAAGCAAAAAAGCTTAAATTACCTTTCGGTGTGATGACTTTTGAGCCGGTTCCTGTAATGTTTTTTAATCGAAAATTAAAAAATCATAGAATTAATTCTTTAGAGCAAAAAAAAAATCAGCTTAAAAAATTAAAACTTGATTTTTTGATTATAATTAGGTTCAACAAAAAATTTTCAACTTTATCCGCTGAAGAGTTTATAAAAAAAATAATTTTTAACAAGTTGCAATGCAGATATTTATATGTAAGCAAAAATTTCAAATTTGGATTTAATCGTAAAGGTAATATTGATACTTTAAAAAAATTTGAAAAATTATACAATTATAAAAATATAATTACAAAACCTTATAAAAAAAATAATAAGATTATTTCTTCTTCACAAATAAGAAAAAAAATAAAAATTGGCAAAATTGAAGAAGCAAATAAATTATTAAATCGGAATTGGAGCATACAAGGAAAAGTAATAAAGGGACAAAAAAGAGGTAGAAAAATAGGTTTTCCAACATGTAATATAAAACTCCATGATTATGTGACTCCTCGCTTAGGCGTTTATTCTGTAAAGATATATGATAAAAATTTTATACGTGATGGTATTTCTAATATAGGTTTCAGACCAACATTTAATGGACAAAGCTTATTATTAGAAACAAATATCTTTGGAATTAGCAAAAATTTATATAATAAAGTATTAAGTATAAGTTTTAAAAAATTTATAAGGCCAGAAAAAAAATTTAAGAGTTTTGAATATTTAAAAAAACAAATAAAACTAGATATAAAACAAGCTAAAAGATAATGTCAAAAGATACTCTTCAACTACCAAAAACAGCTTTTTCGATGAAGGCCAACCTGCCTATAAAAGAACTAGAAATTCTCAAAAAATGGGAAAACAATAAAATATTTGAAAAACTTAGAAAAAGCTCAAAAGGTAAAGAAAAATTTATATTACATGATGGACCTCCTTATGCAAATGGTCATATTCATATGGGTACTGCTCTTAATAAAATTTTAAAAGATATAATAACTCGCTTTCATCAAATGGATGGAAAAGACTCGATTTATGTTCCTGGATGGGACTGCCACGGATTGCCTATAGAATGGAAGATTGAAGAACAATATAAAAAGAAGAAAAAAAATAAAGATGAAGTTCCTATTCAAGATTTTAGACAAGAGTGTAGAGAATTTGCAAAAAGCTGGATAGATGTTCATATAAAAGAGTTCAAACGTTTAGGTGTAGTGGGCGATTTTGATAATTACTACTCCACAATGAGTTATGAGGCCGAAGCGCAAATTGTAAGAGAACTAGGTAAATTTCTTTTAGATGAAAGTTTATACCAAGGTTTCAAACCTGTTCTTTGGTCCACAGTTGAAAAAACTGCTTTAGCTGATGCTGAAGTTGAATACATGGATCACACATCTAATACAATTTACGTAGCCTTTAAAGTAAAGGAAACTAACAAAGATTTTTTAAAAGATGCCTGTATTATAATCTGGACAACAACGCCATGGACAATTCCTGCCAATAAAGCACTGGCTTTTAATAGTAATATTGAATACTCGGTTTTAGAAATTAACGAACTTGAAAATTTTAAAGAGAAGAAAATTGTTGTTGCAAAAAATTTAATCAATGAAATTGTTAATCAATGTGAAATAAAAAATTTTAAAGAATTAAAGAGTTTCAAAGGTTCAGAATTTAAAGAAACTATTTGCATACATCCATTCTATAAATTGGGTTTTGATTATAATGTACCAATGTTAGATGCACAGTTTGTAAATCTAGACCAAGGTACTGGAATTGTTCATTGCGCCCCAAGCCATGGACCTGATGATTTTAATTTATGTCTAAAAAACAATATACCTTCTCTTTATACCGTAGATAACGCTGGTCTTTATACTAATGAAATTCCTTACTTTACTAAAACTCATATTTTTAAAGCAGATCCCATTGTTATAGAGAAATTAAAAGAACAAAATAAATTACTTAAGAATGATAAACTTAATCATAGTTATCCTCATTCTTGGAGATCTAAAGCACCTTTAATTTATAGAGCAACACCTCAATGGTTCATCTCAATGAAAAAGAATGACCTTAGAAATAAAGCGATTAAAGCTATTAATGAAACTATTTTTTATCCAAACAAAGGTAAAGATAGATTATTATCTATGGTTGAAGGTAGGCCAGATTGGTGTGTATCCAGACAAAGAGTTTGGGGAGTTCCATTACCAATTTTTATAAATAAAAAAACCAAAGAACCTTTAAGAGATCAAAAAGTAATTGATAGAATTGCTTCTATTTACGAAAAACAAGGTTCTGATTGCTGGTTTATTGAAAACCCTAAATTTTTTTTAGGGGAAGAATATAATTCAGATGACTATGAAAAGCTGAATGATATCGTAGAAGTTTGGTTTGACAGTGGTTCTACTCACAGCTTTGTTTTAGAAAAAAGGAAGGATTTGAAATGGCCAGCTGACATGTACTTAGAAGGCTCTGATCAGCATAGAGGCTGGTTTCACTCTTCGTTGTTAGAGTCATGCGGTACTAGAGGTAAAGCTCCTTTTAAAAGCATTCTTTCACATGGCTTTGTAGTAGATGGCAAAGGTATGAAAATGTCAAAATCTACGGGAAATGTAATTTCTCCAGAAGATATTCTTAAAAATTATGGAGCTGATATTTTGAGAATTTGGGTAGCTGCTTCAGATTATGCTGAAGATTTAAGAATTGACAAAAGTATTTTAACCCAACATGCAGAGTCCTATAGAAAAATCAGAAATACATTTAGATTTATACTAGGAAATTTAAAGGATGAATTTAAGAAACAAGATTTTAATGAATTAAACTTGAAGGAATTTGACGAACTCGAACAATATATATTGCATAGAATTTATCATATTAACAATTCTGTTAAAAATAACTTAAAAAATTATAATTTTCATAAGCTTTATAAAGAGTTACTAAATTTTTGCACTTTAGATCTTTCATCCTTTTATTTTGATATAAGAAAAGACTCACTTTACTGTGATAACCTGACTTCAAAAAAAAGAAAAAACTGCGTGATAGTATTAAATATAATTTTAGAAAGCCTGCTAAAATGGTTTGCACCAATTTTGGTTTTTACAACGGACGAAATTTATAGCTTAATTAGTGTGGAAGAAAAAAAAAGTATTCATGAACATACATTTGTAAAAGTTCCAAAAAATTGGGAAAATGAAAAATTAAATGAGAAATGGGAACAATTATTTAAAATAAAACAAGAAGTTAACATAGCAATAGAAGAAAAGAGAGCCAGCAAAGAGATTGGATCAAGTTTAGAAGCAGAAATTAAGTTAACTGTAGATAAAAGAAATTTTGAATTATTGAAAAATTTAGATTTAGCAGAATATTTTATCACCTCAAAAGCAGAGAAACTCTTATCAGAAAAAAATAAAATGAAGATTGGAGTCGACAAAGCAAAAGGAACAAAATGCCCAAGATGCTGGAAGATAATCGAAAAAAACTGTGAAAGATGTTCAAAGTTAACTTAACATGAATTTTTTAAAAGGTTTCAAAGAAAACAAAAATAAAATTTTTAAAAAAGAAAATTTTTATTATTTAACAATTATTATTATTATATTTACATTAGACAGAATATCAAAAATTCAAATAATCAATGATTTTAACGATACGCCTTATTATTTAAATGATTTTATAAATTTAAATTTAATTTGGAATATTGGGATTGGTTTTGGTTTTTTTAGTACAGATTTGTCATACCTTTATAATTTAATTACCTTAGTAATTAGTGTAATTATTATTATATTGCTGCATATTTTTCTTAATTCTAATATTCTAGACAAATTAATTTATGCTATCATTATTGGCGGGGCATTAGGAAATCTTTGTGATAGACTTGTTTATAAAGCTGTACCTGATTTTATTGACCTTCATTACAATAATTTTCACTGGTTTACATTCAATATAGCAGATATATTTATATCAATGGGTATAATAATTTTTATTATAAGAAATTTTTTTTTAAAAAATTAAAATGAAAATAATTTATCCTTCATTTATATTGATAATTTTTTTATTTACTTCATCTTGTGGCGGGTTTAAGGAAGCAGGAAAAGTGTTAAGAAATGAAAAAACTACTTCCACAGATGAATTTCTAGTAAAAAAGAGAGACCCATTAGTACTACCACCGGATTACGATAAAATCCCTGAACCAAATTCTCAAAATAGTGATGTCAAAGAAGAGAATAAAAATAAGGTTAAAAAAATATTACAAAAAACAGTAGAAGAAAAACCATCGAATAACAAGACATCTTCCACAGAGGATTCTATACTAAATAAAATTAAAAAGTGATAAAAAAAAATTTTTTATTAAAAAATAGTTTTCAGTCTTTAAAAATCAAAAAAATTATTTCAAAAAAACTATCTAAAGATTTTGATAGACATATGAAAGAAATAAAAAATGATATCGAAAATCCAATGGCAACGTTAAATGTATTAAATAAGAATTATAATTTTAATTTCAAAACAAATGATTTAAAAAAATTTCAAAAATTTAAAACAATTACTGTTATTGGGATGGGTGGTTCAATTTTAGGTGCTGAAGCAATATTCAATTTTTTAACTGAAAAAATAAAAAAAAAAATTTACTTTCTAAATGATATTAACGAAAAAAAAATAATCGAACTTAACATAAAAAAAAACTTTCAAAAGATTCTTTTCATTGTTATTTCAAAATCTGGTAACACTATTGAAACTTTATCAAATTCAATTACTCTTAAAATATTTAAAAAAAATTTAAGAAATGTAATTATTATATCTGAGAAAAAAGACAATTATTTACATTTAATGGCAAAAAAAAATAATCTTTTTTATATCGAACACAAAAATAATATTGGCGGCAGATATTCAGTTCTTTCAGAAGTTGGTTTAGTGCCCGTATATTTGATGGGCATAGATATTTTTAAACTAAGAGGTAAAACATTATCATTTTTAAAAGGGAGTCATAAAAAATTTTTAAAAGAGAGCGCAATTAACCTAGCTAATATTATAACTTCTAAAAAATTCAATAACTTAATTTTTTTGAATTATTCACCCAGTTTAGAAAAATTTTTATTTTGGTGTCAGCAATTAATAGCAGAAAGCCTCGGAAAAGAAAAAAAGGGATTTTTCCCTGTGATATCAAATGTTCCTAAAGATCATCATAGTTTACTGCAACTTTATTTAGATGGACCTAGAGACAAAATTTTTCATATTTTTAGTTTAGAAGAAGACTCAAAAACTAAAATAAACGCTAAAGCATTTTTTAATCAAAAACATTTTTTAAATGATAAGAGTTTACAAACAGTGAAATATGCACAAAAAGATGCATTAATAAAAGTTCTTAATGAAAAAAAAATACCATTTAGAGAATTTAAAATTAAAAAAAAAAATGAAGAAATTCTAGGAGAGTTATTTGCGTATTTTATGCTTGAAACAGTCATAATAGGAAAATTACTAAGAATAAACCCATTCGATCAACCAGCTGTTGAACAGGTAAAAATTTATACTGAAAAATTTCTTAGTCAACAAATCCAAAAATAATTTTAGATCTACCATAATTTTTTAACTCTACTATATTTAAATATTCTTCAAGATTGTCATCACTTTTTTTCTCTCTGTGTAAAATAAATATGTGATTCTTATTAAAAAATTTTTTTTTCTTAATTAATTTTAAGTTCTTTATAAAACCCAAGTCTATGAATGGAGGATCAAAAAATAAAATATTGAATTTATCATTTAAGTTTTTATCTAGAACATTTTCAATATTATCATTAAGGATTTTTGCTCTATGTTTTATTGAAAGTTTTTTTAAATTTTCTTCTAAAACATGACATGCTGCTTTATCTTTTTCGATAAATGTTACCTTATTTGCACCTCTAGAAATACACTCTATGCCAAAAGAACCTATACCTGAATAAAGATCCAAAACATTTGAGTCTTTAATTTTAATATTAAATAAATTTGAATGTTCCAAGATATTAAAAATATTTTCTCTTACAATATCTTTTAAAGGCCTTGTTTTTAAATTCTTAAGAAAGTTTATTGATTTACCTTTTAGTATGCCACTAATAATTCGCATTTTTTTTTATTACTTTCCAACCAATATCTTTCCTAAAAAAACCATTTTTCCAATTAATTTTTTTAATAATAAAAATAATTTTTCTTCTAATTTTAACAAAATTACTGCCTAGCGATGATATATTTAAAACTCGCCCTCCTGTTGAAAACAATTCCCTATCTTTAAGTTTAGTTCCAGCGTGAAAAATAAAATCTTTTTTTGATAATCTAATTTTATCAAGATTTTTAATTCTTATATTTTTTTTATATTTTCCTGGATAACCTTTCGAGCATAAAACAATAGTCATGCTTTTTTTATTCTCCCATTCAATTTTTGTATTTTTTAATTTATTGGTTGATGCATTATTGATAATTTTTACCAAATCAGTTTTTAATCTGGGTAAAATTACTTGACATTCGGGATCACCCATTCTGACATTATACTCAATAAGATATGGTTCATTATTTTTTATCATTAAACCAACATATAAAAATCCATTATAAGATTTTTTTCTTTTCTTTAAAGCAAGCAAAGTAGGTTTAACTATTTTTTCAATTATTTTTTTTTCAATAAAGCTGTCAATTACTGGCGCAGGTGAAAATGCGCCCATACCGCCTGTGTTTGGTCCTTTATCATTTGGATATACTCGTTTATGATCTTGCGCAGTTCCAAAAAATTTAAAATTTTTACCGTCAACAATAAGAAAATAACTAGCTTCCTCTCCTACTAAAAATTCCTCGAGTACTACTTTCTTAGAAGATTTAAATTTTCCACTAAAAATTTTATTAGAGTCATTAATCACTTGCTTTTTAGATTTGCAAATTGTGACACCTTTTCCTGCTGCTAATCCATCAGCTTTTACGACTATGGGAAAATGACAATTTTTTATGAAGTTTTCAACATGATATAATTTTGTGCATATTTTGAATCTAGCTGTAGGAATTTTATATTGAGCACACATCTTTTTCATAAATGCTTTCGACCCTTCCAATTTCGCTGCATATTTATTTGGCCCAAAAACCCTAATTTTTTTCTTTTTTAAGAAATCAACCAGGCCTTTTACCAAAGGCTCTTCAGGGCCCACAATAACAAGATCAATCTTGTATAAATTAACTACTTTTAAAATCTTATTAAAATCGAGAATGTCTACTTCGACATTTTTTGCCAATTTAGATGTTCCAGCGTTTCCTGGAATGCAAATAATTTGATTTGTTAATTTAGACTCAAAAATTTTTTTGCATATAGCATGTTCTCTTCCACCGCTTCCTATTAATCCAATGTTCATGATAATAATTATATTGTATAATTTATTGATGAGTAAGAAAAAAGCTAAACTTATTTTTAAACACAACTATTTTGAAATTATAGAGGAGGGAGATCACGTATTATGCGCCATCTCAGGTAAAGAAATACCTCTACAAAATTTAAGTTATTGGAATGTCGAATTGCAAGAAGCTTATTTTTCACCAATCGAGGCTAATGAGAGATATAAAGTTTTAAATAAGTAAGATTTATTTCCATCGATTGTGCGTCCATATCCATTGGTTGGGATTTTTAATAATCATTTTTTCAAGAATTTTATTTAATTTTTTTGTTAGATCTACTTTATCTTGAGAATTGCTGTGTTTAATTATGTCTAGAAATTTTAGTTCAAATTTATCAACACTTATTCTCTCTATATAAACAGGTATGATGTCTAAGTTATATTTTTTTGAAAGTTGCGCAGGTAAAGTTGTAGTTAAAGCAGGTTTACCGAAAAATTCTATTTTTTCACCTTCGCTTACTCTTTGATCAATCATTAAAGCAATACTGTGATTATTCTTAATATAATTTATTGCTTCTCTTACTCCTTTAATACCTTTTTGTATTTGATTTTTACATACATATTTTTTTCTAAGGTATTCCATTAATGGATTTAAAAAAATATTATTTAGAGGTCTATAAATTGTAGCTAATTTTATATTTTTTTTTGTAATTTCCATTGACATTAGCTCAAAATTTGCAAAATGGCCCGATACAAATATAACTGGTTTACCATTTTTTATAGGAGATAAATTTTCTTCACCTTTTATTATAATATGAGAATTTTGTTTTTTAAAAAAATCTAAAAACATATATTCAATAAATGTCATTCCATAATTTTTCCACATGCCTTTAATAATTTCTTTTTTAATTTTTTCAGAAATATTTTTTGAGTAAATACCAAGATTTTTATTTAAAATTTTTTTTGATTTGAAGAAAGGACCAATAAATGAAAACAAAGAAGAGAATATTTTTCTACTTATCTTAATTCGAAAAATTATTCCGATTAAAAAAAAAAAATAAATTAGCATTGATTGAAAAAGGTAGTTTATAATTTTAAACATAAGATTCTCTAATTAATTTTAAAAATTCATTCTTCTTTTCAATTTCTAATGATGTTTTAAGATATTTTAATTGTTCAAATTTAAAATGATGTATTTTAAAGTAATCTTTTTCAGTCATTATAATTTGTAAATTTTTACTTTCAGCTTTTTCGATTATATTTTGAACTTCATTAAGTGAAAATTCATAGTGATCTGGAAAAATCATTCTTTCTTTTATATTAATATTATTTTCTTCAATTAATTTAAAAAAATTATCTGGGTTTGCAATACCTGCAATTGCTAATAATTTCTTATTTTTAAACTCTTCTATATTTAAAGGCTTATAGTATGAATAAAAAATTTTTAAATTTTGATTTATCTTAAGTATTTTTTCTTCAAAATCTTTTTTTCTTTTACCATTTATTAATACTATTTGGGCATTTTGTAAGGAATTTAAACTGTCTCTTAGCGGGCCCGAAGGAAAGACTGAACCATTTCCAATTAATTGGTTGCTATTAAAACATATAATATTCAATTTTTTTTTAATACTATAATCTTGAAAACCATCATCTAAAACTGCAATGTCATAATTATTTTTTTCTGCTGTATAGATAGCTAAATTTCTTCTTTTGCTTAAAATCAAGCCTTTAAAATTTGCTTTAATAAGCTCGTGTTCATCCTTGTGACTTTTGTAAAATTTTCTTATGATCGCAGGTCTTTTTCCCATCATTTTAAGTTCATTAGCAATTAAAATTGAGGTTGGTGTTTTTCCTGTTCCACCTAGATAAATATTACCTATGCATATTAATGGAATCTTAAATTTTAATGGTCTAGTAATTTTTTTTTTCAAATAAACAGAAATTAAAAAAAAAAGACTTAAAGGATATAGTATATAATAGAAAAAACTATCTTTTTGGTCCCAAAATTTTGGTTTATTTATTTTCATCAAGTAAAAAATTGTTAATATTTTCTAATGTATTAGTTAAAGTTTTATCACTTAAATCTTTGATCGCATTTGAAATCTTATCATTTTTCTTCTGAGCAGGATTTAGATCTTTTTCTAAATATTTGCCTAATTCTTCATGATCTTTTACCTTAAATGAAATATTATTTGTTTCTAAAATTTCATATATGTCTTTAAAATTATTAATGTAATAACCGTGATAAACTTTACATCTTAATTTAGCTGCTTCGAGAGGACTCTGGCCCCCAACATCCTCTAATTTTTTAATAGTAGATTTGCCTATAAATACACTTTTTGCATATTTGAAATAATTCTGCAAAACACCAAAAGAATTTAGGATTATTACTTCTTTATTAGGTTTAATGAGTTCATCACTATTTAATATTTGAGAATTTAGTTTATATTTTTCACATAATTCCCCAATTTTCTTAGATCTTTCAATATGTCTTGGCGCGATAATAGTTAAAAAGTTTTTAAATTTATGTTTTAAAAAAACATGAGTTTTTAAACACAGTTGCTCTTCACCTGGATGAGTGCTTGCAGCGATCCAAAAAGTATTATTGATTAATGTATTTTCATTTAAATTACCAATTTCATTTTCATTAATATCATTAATAAATTTGATGTTTCCACAATAATGAACATTTTTAACATCAAGTTCTTCTAAAAATTTTTTTGTTTCCTTGTTTGATGAAAGGCACAACTTAAATGAGCTAAAAATTTTTGAAGCAGTATTAGGAAATCTAATCCATCTTTTAAATGACCTTAAAGTCATCCTTGCATTAATTATTGCAATCGGAATTTTAAATTTTTTAGATTTAAAAATTAAATTCGGCCAAATTTCTGAGTCTACTAAAAAAATATAATTAGGTTTCCACATTCTTAAAAAATTATCAATTAAAAAACCTACATCAAAAGGAAAAAATCTGTGTTGTATATTTTTAATATTTTTAAATTCTATCTCAGCAATTTTACTTGAACTCAAAGTAGTTGTTGTTATTAAGAATTCTCTTTTGTTATCGTAAGAATTTAATTTTTTAATAATTGGCACAACGCTTTTCAATTCTCCTATACTTGCTGCATGAAACCAAATTAATTTTTGTGTGTAATTTCTTTTAATGTTAAAATGAGATATTAAAATTTTTTCTTTGTATCTTTTTGGGTCTTCTTTCTTTAGAAAAATTCTTATTAAAATTAAAATAAATAAAAGAGGATAAATTAAATTAGTTAAAACACCATATAGAAAAATCATTTTATTTTAATTGTTTTTGATAAAGTGATTTATATTCTTCACAGTTATCAATTAAAAAATTATGATCACCTGAGTTAATAATTCTTCCCTCCTTCAAAACAAAAATTTTATTAGCATTATGAATAGTTGAAAGTCTATGAGCTATAACTAAAGTAGTTTTGTTATCTGTTAAATTAGTAATTGCTTTTTGCACTATTTCTTCTGACTCTGCGTCTAGGGACGAAGTGGCTTCATCAAGTAAAATAATTGGCGACTTTTTTAAGATTGCCCTTGCTATTGAAATTCTTTGTTTTTGTCCTCCAGATAGCCTGATACCATTTTCCCCTATCAAAGTATCGTAACCAGCAGGCAGTTTTTTAATAAATTCATCTGCCGCAGCAAATTTGCAAGCACTTATAATTTCTTCGTCACTTGCATTTGTATAGGCATAAGTAATGTTATTTTTAATTGTATCATCAAATAAAATTACATCTTGACTAACCATAGAAAGATTTTTTCTTAGGGACATTAGTGAAACATTTTTAATATTTTGCCCATCAATCTCTATCGTTCCGCCTTGAGGGTCGTAAAATCTAGGCAATAAGTTTATTATTGTGCTTTTTCCAGCACCACTATGGCCAACAAAAGCAATCATAGAACCTCCTTCGATATTGAAACTTACATCTTTAATAGCTCTTTCACTGGTAGTGTCATATTTAAAATTTACTTTGTTAAACTTAATTTCTGAATTAGTAATTTTAAGCTTTGGACTGCCATCAATTTCTTTTACCTTAATTTCTTTATTAATAATTTCTTCAATTCTTTTAAAAGCTGCGGCACCTTGATAAACTGCCATATTTATTGTGGCTAATGATCTAATTGGCTGATAAGCTAACATCATAGCAGTTAAAAATGAAAAGAAATTATTAATACCTAATTCTTCTGCAGCAATCAATTTTCCAGAATAAATTATAAAACCTGCAATCATGAAACCAGTTAAAGTTTCCATTATAGGTGTAGCTCTAATCATTACACTGGAAATTTTAATATTTTTTTCTACGAGATCATTAATGAAACTGTTTGCTCTCATACCCTCATGATTTTCTTTTTGATAGATTCTAATCATCTTTGAACCTTTGAAAATTTCAGAGAGAAAAGAAGCTAAAACGCCTGAAGACTCTCCTGCTTTAGATGTAGCTTTTCCCATTCTTTTTCCTAATGATTTTGCCAATCCTCCCGCTAGGGGCATCATTAAAATTGCAAACAAGGCTAATTTCCAATTTTGATAAAACATCAAAGATACTAGTGCTATTACAGAAAAACTATCTTTCATTATATTTAAAACACCAGTGCTTACAAGAGTTTGAACATTATGTGCATCATACATTACATTTGAAATGTATTTTCCTGAGTGCCTGCTATCTAATGTTTGAATATCCGAGTGGAGTATATTACCTGCTATTTTCTTTTGTAGTTCTCCTGCTACTTCCTCGCCAACTCGTATAATATTAATTCTTGCAAAGTATAGCGACAAACCTTTACAGGAAAATGCACACACAATTAAAATTGGAATTGTCCAAGTAAATATTCTGTCCTGATCTATAAATATTTTTTTTACTGCAGGATCTAGCAACCAGGCTATTCCAGATGTACTTCCAGCAACAAGAATAGATAACACCAATGCTATAAGTATTCTCTTTATATGTTTTTTTACATAGGTTTTAAAAAGTTTTTTAATTAAAAATTTTAATTCTTGAAAGTTCATTTTAAAAATTTATTGAAAAAATACTAATAAAAATTATTAATCCGGTTAAATTATTAAGTTTAAAAAGCTTTAAACAAGTTTCTGATTTATTTTTATCTAATTTAAAAATTTGATATATTAGTGTTATAAAAGCAAAAGTTATAAAAATAGAGAACATGTTTTTTCCAAAATAATTAAAAAATAAAAAAATTATTAAAGATATTGTTATCAAATAAGAAAATAACACAAAAGATTTGATATTATCTTTAAATTTTATCGAAGTAGATTTTACACCTATTATTTCATCGTCTGACATATCTTGAGCTCCATAAATCGTGTCATAACCCAATGTCCAAAATATGGCTGATAAGTAAAGGATTATTATCTCTAGGGAAAGGCTGTTTTCCATTGCAGTCCAAGCCATTAAAATTCCCCAATTAAAAGTAATGCCTAAAAATAATTGAGGCCAGTAAGTAATTCTTTTCATAAATGGATAAGAAAATGCGAGGATCATTGAGCTCATGCCAATTAAAATAGTTAATGTATTAAATTGAATTAATATTAAAAAAGCCAGCAGGCACAAAATTACAACATAAAAGAAAGATTGTTTTACAGTAATTAACCCAGATACAATTGGACGCGTTTTTGTTCTTTTAACTTTTTTGTCAAAATCTTTGTCCACAATGTCATTAAATATACATCCTGCACTTCTCATTAAAACAGACCCTAAAAAAAATAAGATTAAATAATAAATAAATAAATTTAAATTATTTGAGTAAGCAAAGGCAAGACCCCAAGAACAAGGCCAAAATAAAAGCATATAACCTATAGGTTTGTTTAGTCTTGTGAGTTCTATGAAAATTTTAAGTTGGAGCATGAAATATTACTTGTAAATATCAAACACTAACCTCATAATCAATTTGATTCGATATGGACATAGATTATACAGTCGCTGCACTAATGTTTCCGGCCATTCCTTTAATGATGACGATGTATAGCAATCGGTTTCATACTTTAAGCGGTTTAATAAGAAAACTTCATGATCAATTAACCTTTGACAAAAGAATTCCTCCCGAGTGGGAAAATCAGCTGCATGTTTTAAATAATAGAACCAATCTTCTGAAATATACTATGGGCTTTGCTGCTTTTGGTTTTTTATTTAACATGATTACAGTATTGATGCTTTATTTAGGAAGCTTTCAACTAGCAAGATTTATATTCGCTACATGCTGTATTTGTATGATCATTTCAATATTTTTATTTTTGCAAGAAATTAGGCTATCAAACCAAGCTTTGAAATATCACTTAAGTGATATGGACTCGATGAAAAAAGATTTATAGATTTATTTATTTTCTAAAAGATATTTTTTAAATAAAGAAATCCCATTTTTCTTTTTGTGATTATAAGATTCTTTAAAAGTTTTTAATTGCCACCCTTGCATCCTAATCAAAATTTTTTTTAAATTGTCTTGTTTCCATTGGTCTTTAGTATTTTCATCTTTCCATAACCTTTTTTCGTCATTAGTTCTTGCACAACCATAACAATAGCCCGTAACTGGATCAGTTCTGCAAATACTAATACAAGGAGATATAATTTTACTTTCCATTAAGGAATTAAAATAGCAGGACCTGTTAATTTTCTTGCTTCTAAATCTTCATGCGCTTTTTTGGCTTCTGCTAATTTATATTCTTTAGAAATCTTTATTTTTATTTTTCCAAATTTTACTTTTTCAAAAATTTCATCAGCACCAGTTTGAAGTTCTTTTCTGTTTGTAAAATATTGAGCAATAGATGGCCTAGTAAAGTAAAGACCTTTCGGCTGAATATCTTTAGGAACATTAATTGGGTCTAACGGTCCAGAGGCATTACCAAAACTTATCATCATTCCTTTAGTTTTTAGACAAGCTAATGATCCTTTAAATGTATTTTTTCCAACCCCATCAAATATAGCAGGCACTCCTTCATTATTAGTAATCTCCATTACTTTTTTAGTAAAATCTTCTTTTGTATAGTTGATGACATTTTCATAGCCATTTTCTTTGGCAATTTTAATTTTTTCATCTGAACCAACAGTTCCTATTACTTTTGCTCCAATACTATTAGCCCACTGCGCAAAAATTTGTCCAACACCTCCCGCTGCAGCATGAAACAAAATTGTTTCCCCTGCTTTAAGATTATATGTTTTGGTAATTAAATAATTAACAGTTAAACCCTTTGTAATTAAGGTAGCTGCTTGCTGAAAGGAAATTCCATCAGGAACCTTTATTGCTATTTTAGAAGGAATAATTCTTTGTTGTGCATATGAACCTATTGGCATTGCAGCATATGCAATATTATCACCTTTATTAAATTCTTTTACATTAGACCCAACCTCATCGATTTTACCAGCAGCTTCTAATCCAATTCCACTTGGTAGTGGAAGAGGGTACAAACCTGATCTATGATAAGTATCAATATAATTTAAACCAATAGCGTGATTGGTTACCTTAATTTCATCTGGTCCAGGAGATCCTACATTTACATCTTGAAGTTCTAAAACTTCAGGTCCACCATTTTTTTTAATAATTATTGATTTAGGCATTTTTAAAGGAACGTACTTGAACTTTTAATATTTGGCAAATGTTCCGTTATTATAGTCTTGAATAGCTTCTAAAATTTCAGCCTTGTTATTCATAACAAAAGGGCCGCCTCTAGCAATAGGTTCACCTATGGGTTTACCAGCAATAAATAAAAATTCAGTTTTTTTATTAGCTTTTACTATTAATTCATTTCCTCTTTCTAATAATATTAAATTTGAATTACTTGTTTTAGCGTGGTCCTTTTCACCGATTTTTAATTCACCTTTTAACAAATAAATAAAACTATTGTGACCTTCAGGCACCTCGCAATTAAATTCTTTTCCTTCATTTAAAATGATATGAAAATATATTGGTTCAACGTTATGATTTTTCTCTGGTCCTTCTGCTTTTTCGTATTTACCGGCAATAACCTTAACTACTTTTTCACTATCCTCATGAGTTCCTAGCTCTTTACCTTTAATATAAATGTATTCAGGCTTATTTTTTTTTAACTTAGCTGGCATATTTACCCAAAGCTGAAATCCCAATAATTTACCATCTGACATAGCTGGCATTTCAGAGTGAATAATTC
>JADHRE010000008.1 GCA_016777595.1 Candidatus Pelagibacter sp. | reverse complement strand
CAAGAACATATCCACCTGTCCATCCAACTAGGAAGGCCATGTAAGTATATCCACCGTAGAAGATACCTCCTGCCATTGCTACGAAAGATGCACCTGACATCCAGTCAGCTGCTGTCGCCATACCGTTAAATACGGTTGGTACTTGTCTTCCTGCAACGTAGTAAGCATCGGCTTGCATTGTTCGTGATAAAACTCCGATCAATGCATAGATTCCAATGGTAAATACTAAGAATAGGATACCAATTGTTTTTGCTGTTACACCATTAGCTTCTAATAGTGCCATCAACAAACAAAATACTAAAAATCCACCGGTATACGTTCCGTAGATTTTAGGTAAGTTGTCTATAAAATTACCTTTAAACATTAGTCGTCCTCCCCATATCCATGCTCTTCATCAATCTGGTTTTGTTTTCCAGATGACCAAAAGATTAGGATCACAAATGCTCCCAAAGAACCTTGTGCACACATATAGTATGCTAAAGGATACCCAAGGAATGATGCATTGTTTAGAGAACTGCCAAACATAAAGATAACGATTGAGAAGAAGAACCAAATCGCCAATGTTAAAAACATTAAAGATCTCGTCTTCGTCCAATGCGCTTCTGCATTGTTTCTCGCCATTTTTCCCCCTTTATTTGTTAAGTTATAACTTTCGATAAGAATACTACATTTTGAAACTTAAAAATCTAGCATTAGATATTTAAAATTACCCCAAAAAATTAATAATTTTTGCAATGCAAAAATGTAAATCCTGTTATATTGGGTGTTAAAATGAAAATCACATTAAAAGATATCAAAAGAGATATTAAATACGGATATGAAGCGACCAAAGAATATATTTTGGATCCAATTACTGCTTTATTTAAATCTAAAAAAATTCAAAATTATTCTGAGCTGAGTGATTATATTCGAAACGAGTCAGCAAAAGTTATTCAGCAAACTTTATATGAGTACGTCAGAAATCGAATGGGCATTCAATATGTTAAATTACATGACGATGAAAAATTTTTAGAATCTTTGAATATTGCTAAGTGGAATATTTATACTGTAGCACTTCAAGATTTATTACTCTATACGCATTCAATTATAGATAACTTTTACAAAAAAGATTTTACAAACTTAGAATTAGAAAATTTTTATAAAAAAATATTAGATTTAGAAATAAATCAAGGTCTTAATGAAGACTTATTGGATAAAAAAAATGTAGAATTTAAATTGAGACTTCATGAGGTTGATTTAAAAAATTTTCATAAACAACAACCTTTTAAAAAAAGTTCTCTAGCACTCTTTTACTGGGCACCTATTGCAGATGAATTGAAAAAAGAAGATCGAAATATTGTTTTAAATTCTATTTTTTTAAAATGGAAAAATATTGAAAAAGATTTTCCTAAACTTATTAATTTATAATCTTACCTGTCACCAAAATCATCTTTTAAAGCAACAACATCATTTTCATTATCAGTTGATAATCCAAGTTTATAAGCCAAGAACCATGCGAGACCAACAAACAAAGACCAAAAAAGGATTTGCCAAACCCAAATAGATGGTATTCCAAAGGACCAAGTACCAGGATCTTTTGGCGACCCAAAAAGTTCGTTTCCAATTACAGCACCTGGCCCAAAACCAAAAAATATAAAAATTATTCCCATGGTTAAAGCTGCTGGTATTAAATATCTATTATAAAATGGTATTCCAGCTTGATCTTCGAGGTAGTCAAAATATTTTTGGCGGTGTACTCGATCAATGGAGTTTGGCCGCGTATAAGAAATAGTTATTGCTATAGTTAAATTGAATATTACTGCCCAAAAAGAAGAGTGTATTGTAAGTGGCCAAGGTCCCCAAGGTAAAATATCTTGCAATAGAAAGTGTCCAACAGGATCAGTTAAAAGCAGAATTATAAATCCACCAACAAGCCCTGCAATAATTCCATTTTTTGTGAACCAGGGGAAATAACAAATTGCTATAAGAGGTATAATCATCTGAAATGCTAAAGAGATTGCGAAGCTATTTAATATCCAAATTATTTCTTGAAAGAACGTAATAAGAGTTAATGATGATAAAATAATCAAAAAAACAGAAATTCTTGTAATCAATATTTGTTTCTCTTGCGTTGCTGCTGAATTGATAATTTTTTTATAAATATCCCTTGAAAGAATTCCTGAAGTAGTTGCTATAAAAGCAGAAGCTGTTGACTGAAAAATTGCAAAAGCTCCAATGATTAAAATTGCAAACAACCATTGCGATGTTTCTTTAATAGCAAAACCATAACTAGTAAGTAAATTAGTTGACGATAAAGTTTTATTGATTGATGTAGATAAAAATTTTGAAATATTAATACCTGCATCGTTCACTAAAGCGTTTGAACCTAACAAGTGTCCGCTAATACCAAAAAAAGTCACAAAGAATACTAAAATGAAACCGATTAAAAAACAGGAAATCCATACTTGTTGACTGGCAAAAGGTTTTGGGTTTTCACTTGAAAAACACCACATGCTGAATGCTGGGGAAGTATAAATTCCAACTGCCGATAAAATTAAAGTAAATATTAAAGTGCCTGTCCAATTAATTTCAGCATTATCCATATTAAAGCCAGAGTTTAATTTAATAATTTCAGGAATATAAAAAAGAGATAAAGTTTTATCAGTGCCAGTTTCTTGTATTGATGATAATTTTGCTAAATTAATGTTAAGTGATGTAAATCCTCCAGTTAAGTTGTATGAAATAAGGCCCAAGATTAGAAAGCCAAAAATTATTAAAAGAAATTTTATAGCATTATTATATGCAACAGATTTGATTCCACCTAGAGCAATATAAATACACATAATTGAACCAATAATCCAAGAGCTAGAAATAGGATTTATTATGTTATTACTGATAACACTCAATAGCTGCCCACTTAAAAAAATTTGCAGTCCAGCAAATGGAATAACAAATAAAACAGCTATAAAAATTATAATAAGTTGCAAAGATTTACTTTTAAAATAATCTCCATACATTTCTGATGGCGTGATATAGCCAAACCTTTTTCCTAAAACCCATTGTTTTTTTTGAAAAAAAATGCTGGCAATTGCAATAATAATAATCACAAAAACTAAGTACGATCCCATGAAGCCTATATCCAAATTTAAGTTTGGTTGACTTAAGAAATTGATGTTAGTGATTAGAATTGAAGAGGTAGCAAAAATAAAAACAAAAAATCCTATTTTTCTATTTCCAAGTAAAAAGTCAGCCATAGATCGACTAGTGTCTTTAAATTTCCAACCTATAAAGATTGACGAAGACCAAAAAACTACTAATAAAACTATAATCTGGAAATTAATTTCAGTCATAACTTATTCAAATTGATACACCCTTAATTATTTTATAATAAAAAAACAATAACATAATTAAAATTAATTTTTTAAATTCATTTATTAATGATATATTTAAATAAATAATTAAATGATCGATAATATAGATAAATATGCAAAAGATGCTTTAAAAGAGGCCCAGTTTAGGAAGCAAAAACAAAATTTAAGACAATTAGAGGAAAAATTATCCTTGGTTAATAAAAAAATAAGTGAAATTTCAAATCAAGACAACTTAAATACAGATACGTTAAATTTATTAACTCAAGAAAAACAATACCTATTAAATGAAGTTGCCAAAAACTTAGATCAACCTAAAGAAATTGGCGGCCCCGAAGGTCCAGAACCAACTCGTTATGGAGATTGGGAAAAGAAGGGTATAGTGTCTGACTTTTAATTATCTGTTAAGTCTATTATCAACTAGACTTTGAACAACAGAAGGATCTGCTAAAGTAGAGGTATCCCCTAAATTACCATAATCGTTTTCAGCAACTTTTCTTAAAATTCTTCTCATAATTTTACCAGATCTAGTTTTTGGTAATCCTGGCGTAAAATGAATGAGATCTGGCGTTGCTAATGGACCAATGTTTTTTCTAACCCATTGCTTAAGCTCTTTAATTAAATCCTCAGAACCTTGTTCGCCAGCATTTAATGTTACATAACAATACAATCCATTACCTTTAATATCATGAGGATAGCCAACAACCGCAGCCTCTGCTACTTTTGGATGTGCTACAAACGCACTTTCTATTTCTGCAGTACCTAGATTGTGCCCAGACACAATTATTACATCATCAACTCTTCCTGTGATCCAATAATAACCATCTTTGTCTCTTCTGCATCCATCACCAGTAAAATACATCCCATCAACAGTAGAAAAATAAGTATCAATAAATCTTTGGTGATCACCATAAACCGTTCTCATTTGTCCAGGCCAAGAATCTTTCATACAAAGTCTACCTTCGCATGCTCCTTTAAGTTCTTGCCCCTTTTCATTTACTACAGCTGGTTGAATACCGTAAAAAGGTTTCGTTGCGGAACCCGGTTTTAAATCTATTGCACCAGGTTGTGCAGATATTAAAATTCCACCCGTTTCTGTCTGCCACCAAGTATCAACAATTGGACAACGAGAGTCACCTACAACTTTATGATACCATAACCATGCTTCAGGATTAATTGGTTCACCAACAGAGCCAAGAAGTTTAATTGATTTTCTACTAGCCCTTTTTACAAGTGCATCACCTTCTCTCATTAAAGATCTTAATGCTGTTGGTGCAGTATAAAAAATATTTACTTTATGTTTATCGCAAACATCCCAGAATCGGCCAGCATCAGGATAAGTTGGCACACCCTCAAAAACTAAAGTCGTCGCACCGTTAGATAGCGGACCATATACAATATAACTATGACCAGTAACCCAGCCAACGTCAGCAGTACACCAGTAAACATCTCCATCTTCATAATTAAATATATATTGATGTGTCATGGAAGCATAAACTAAATAACCACCACTAGTATGAAGAACCCCTTTTGGTTTACCAGTAGATCCTGAAGTATAAAGAATAAACAGTGGATCCTCTGCATTCATTTCTTCTGGTTCACATTCCGTTGAAGCATTTTCAGTTAAATCATGATACCAAATATCTCTACCCTCATTCATTGATATTTCTGCACCCGTATGTTTTAGAACAATACATTTTTTTACATCAGGACATTTTTGTAAAGCCTCATCAGTTGTATTTTTAAGAGGAATACTTTTTGCTCCTCTTACACCTTGATCAGCTGTTATTACAAATTCTGATTTGCAATCTATTATTCGTCCAGCCAGAGAATCCGCTGAGAAACCGCCAAAAACTACAGAGTGAACAGCTCCAATTCTTGCACATGCCAGCATGGAGTATACTGCCTGAGGAACCATCGGCATATATATAGTAACTCTATCACCTTTTTTAACTCCAATTTCTTTTAAACCGTTTGCAAGTTTACAAACTTCATTCTTAAGTTCTTGATAAGTAATTCGACTGTCAACAGTAGGTTCATCACCTTCAAAGATTATAGCAGTACTATTGGCCTTATGAGGTAAGTGTCGATCTATACAGTTATACGAAACGTTTAAAGTTCCATCATAAAACCATTTAATATCAACATTGTTTTTACTGTAAGTAACATCCTTAATTTTAGTATATGGCTTTATCCATTCTATACGCTTTCCTTCTTCTGCCCAAAATAACTCATTTCTATCAACTGAATTTTTATATTTTTGTTCGTAACCTTTTTTATTTATTATAGCCTTGTCAGACCAAGTTGAAGGTACCTTAAAAACGTTCTCTTTGTTTTTTTTCTCTTTAGATTTTTTTAAAGCTTTTTTACTTTTTGAAACTTTTATCTTCTTCTTACTTTTAGATTTTTTTAAAGCTTTTTTACTTTTTGAAACTTTTTTCTTCTTCTTACTTTTAGATTTTTTTAAAGCTTTTTTACTTTTTGAAACTTTTTTTTTCTTCTTACTTTTAGATTTGTTTAAAGCTTTTTTACTTTTTGAAACTTTTTTTTTCTTCTTACTTTTAGATTTTTTTAAAGCTTTTTTACTTTTTGAAACTTTTTTCTTCTTCCTCTTCTTTTTTGCCATCATATTCCCCTATCAAATTTTTTAAATTTTACCCAACTTACAAATTATTTTCCAGCTTTTAGAATCTATTGGCATTACAGACAGTCTGCTTTGCTTTATTAATGGAAGATCAGAAAGCTCGCTATTTTGCTTGATAATCTCTAAAGTTACATTTTTTTTTAATTTTTTTATAAATTTTAATTGCACTGCAACAAATTTTTTTTCTTTGTCAGTTGGATCAGTAAAATATTCTTTGATAACCTCAACAATTCCAACGATTTCTTTTCCAATGTTAGAGTGGTAAAAAAAACATAGATCCCCTTTCTTCATCTCACGTAAATTTTTTGCGGCTTGATAGTTTCTTACACCATCCCAAACAGCTCCTTTGGATCCCATTTTTTTTTGTTGATCTATAGACCAAACATTTGGTTCGGATTTTACGAGCCAGTACTTTCTCATAGAACTAAACCAGCCCCTTTCATGAATGGCGCTTTCTCATCCAAAGGCCAGCGAGGTTGAGATACCATGTTTAGATTACTTTTTTTTCTAGCTTCGTAGTTCAATATTCCAGTTAAAGCAATCATAGCAGCATTATCGGTACATAAATGTATTGGTGGAAAATGAGAGTTAAAATTTAATTCTTTAGATATTTTTTTTATATTTTTTCTAATTGATTGATTTGAGGCTACTCCTCCAGAAATTATAAAATTTTTATGTATAATATTTTTGTGTCTTTCTTGGAAAATTTGTATGGCCTTTTTACATTTTACTTTGAGAATTTCATTTACTGTATTTTGAAATGATGCTGCTAGATTGTATTTATCTTGTTTTGTTTTGACTTTTTTTGATGCTAAAAGAACTGCAGTTTTTAATCCTGCGAAAGATAAATTGCATCCAGATTTAAAAAGAATTGGTCTCGGAAGTTTGAAAGAATTTTTATTCCCTTTTTTTGCGAAAGTTTCTATTTTTGGCCCACCAGGAAATTTGATTCCTAAAATTTTTGCCGTTTTATCAAAAGCTTCACCTAACGCATCATCAATTGTTGTTCCAAGCCTTTTGTATTTTCCGATGCCTTCGACTGACAGAAATTCTGAATGACCACCTGAAATTAAAAGTAGAAGATATGGAAATCTTAAAGGTTTGAAAAGACCCATTGTTAAGGCATGTCCTTCTAAATGGTTGACGCCGTAAAACGGTTTACTCAACGAGGACGCAATTGTTTTACCTGCTGTCATTCCAATCATTAGACATATTAAAAGTCCAGGTCCAGCTGTAGCGGCGATGCCATCAATATTTTTAAGAGGGACTCCACTTTTTTTAATTGCTTTTGATATTATAAAATCAATTTTTTCTGAATGAGCTCTTGCTGCTAATTCTGGTACTACACCACCAAATTTTTTATGCACTCTTTCTTGGCTAGAGACAATATTGGATAATATATTTATTTTGCCATCTTTTGTCTTTTTTACTATAGAAGCTGCTGTTTCATCGCAGCTCGTTTCTATGCCTAAAAAAATTAAATCTTTTTTCATTAACTTACATAAGTTTAATCGAATTTTGTCTTGATTAGAACAATTTACACGTATAATTCAAAAATGATATGGACGTATTTAATAATTTTTTCTCACTACTAAAAAATGTATGGGAACAGGGAGTATCAGGCGCTAGTTTTACGGACGTATTAATTGCACTATTTATATTTTTTATTTTTTTACTTCTCAGAAGTGTTGTGTCCCGTTTTATAGTGAAAAAAATAGAAGTTTATGTTTCAAAGACGACTAACAATTTCGATAATAATTTGACCAAATCATTAGAGGGGCCAATAAAATTTTTTCCAGTTGTGTTTGGTTTTTTTATTGCATCTAGTTTTCTACAACTTGAAGGTAAATCATTAGTTATTTTAGATCATACAAATAGGTCTTTAATGACCATTTTAATATTTTGGTTTATTCATCAATTAATTTATCCAGCGTCTTTACTGATTAAAAGTATTGAAGAAATATTGTCAAAAGATTTGCTTAGTTGGATTATACGAGCTCTTAAAATTCTTATTTTAATTTTGGGATTTGCAGCCACTCTTGAGATTTGGGGTATTAAAATTGGTCCAATTATAGCTGGATTAGGATTATTTGGAGTGGCCGTTGCATTAGGTGCTCAAGATTTATTTAAGAACTTAATTTCTGGTATTTTAGTTTTAGCAGAAAAAAGATTTAAAGTTGGTGATTGGATTTATGTAGAGGGAATTATTGAAGGCAATGTAGAAAAAATAGGCTTTAGGTCAACTGTAGTTAGAAAGTTTGATAAATCATTAGCAACAATACCTAACTTTCAATTTGCTGAGAAAGCTGTAATTAACCAATCTGAAATTTCTAATAGACGTATCGATTGGATGATAGGTTTGGAATATAAAACAACATCTGAACAGTTAGAAAAAGTAAGAAATGAGATATTAGAACATATTAAATCTGATAAAGATTTTATTATTTCTGACAACACTCCACATGCGGTCAATTTAAATAAATTTTCTGCGAGTTCAATTGATATCTTGGTTCGATGTTACACTAAAACTAATGATTACTATGAGTGGCTTAAAGTAAAAGATAGATTTGTAATTAAAATAAAAAAAATTGTAGAAACTGCAGGCGCATCATTCGCCTTCCCTTCACAATCAGTTTACGTAGAGAAATTTGATAAATGAATTCTATAGTTATTTTAATAGATAATATTATTTATCTTTACTCAATTGTATTAATTATAAATATTATTTTATCTTGGCTAACCGCATTTAATGTAGTTAATGCAAATAATAAATTTGTTTATACTATTTTAGATGCAAGTTTTAAGCTTACGGATCCATTATTAAATCCAATAAGAAAAATAATGCCAAATATAGCGGGTTTGGATTTCTCACCGATTATATTATTTTTGATATTAGGCTTTTTAAGAAACCTACTTAGAGAATATGGGTTAGGTTTATTGTGATAATTGATGGAAAGAAAATTGCCGAGGAACTTAGAATAAAGATAAAAAATGATATAGAAAAAATACCGGGAAATTCTAGACCCGGTCTAACAGTTATTTTAATCGGTGATCATCCTGCTAGCCAAATTTATGTAAGAAACAAAGAAAAATTTGCAAAAGAAGTTGGTATTAATTCAAAAGTTTTGAAATTTGATGAAAGTATTACAGAGCAAGAGTTAAAAAATGAAATAGAGAACTTGAATAAGGATTTGAATGTTCACGGAATTTTGGTTCAATTACCACTCCCAGATCACATAAACCAACGGGATATTATAGAGACGATTGATCCGCGCAAAGATGTAGATGGTTTCCATCCAATAAATGTAGGAAACTTATCGTCAGGTAATGATGCAATGGTGCCCTGTACACCTTTAGGCTGCTATTATTTAATTAAAAAAGTTTTATCAGATTTAGATGGTTTAAATGCAGTTGTGATCGGAAGATCAAATATAAATGGTAAACCTATGACTCAACTTTTATTAAAAGAAAATTGCACAGTCACCATCGTTCATTCAAAAACTAAAAAAATAGATGAAATTTGTAGTAATGCAGATTTAATTATTGCGGCCGTAGGGAAAGCTAAAATGGTTAAAAGTAGTTGGGTTAAACAAAATGCAGTTGTTATTGATGTTGGCATAAATAGAGTTCAAGTTGATAGCAAAAGTAAAATAATTGGTGACGTTGATTTTGATAATGTAAAAGAAAAAACAAAAGGAATTACCCCAGTTCCCGGTGGTGTTGGACCTATGACAATTGCCTGTCTTTTGGAAAATACTTTAAAAGCTTTTTATAAAATTTCGGGGAACGCTCCTCGTTAGAGGAGCCCCCTTTAGTAGTCGTTAGACTGAATTCATTTAGAAAAATGAATTCTATTTTAAGTATTGCAACTTAAAGTTAACGAATAAACATTCGCTTCTTTAAATTTCAGGTGGTGACATAAACACCTCCTCCAAAAAGTATGTAAACATAAATTATTTTGGAAATCAAATTAGTGAAAAAAAATAAATTGATAAAAAAATGGTAATTATTTCAAAACCTTAATTAGTTTTTTTAATTACAACTTTAAGTTTATTGAGAAAAAACTACTTATTTTATTGAATAATTTTCTGAATAGTAAAATTGATTTTTTTAAATACGATTTTTCAATGACTTAGATTTGTTTATTTTATTTTAATTTGAATATATATTTTTTATAATTTTTTTTTACAAATCGCCTTTTTGAACATCAATTTTAAGTATCTTACTTTTTCTTAGTTTCAGAACTACGATTGCCACTGCTAATAATAAAATTGCACCCGATTCATAAATTAATGCAGATGCATCAACATCTTTTTTTTGTAGTATGATTAATCTTGCTAAGGCTGTAATGGCTATAAATAAAGGGTAGGTAAGCCTTATAGATTGATTGCTCCAGTAGTTTCCAACCATACCCATGACCTCAAGATAAATGAATAGCAATAAAAGGTCAGCAAGTTCTATGCTCTTCACATTATACATGTGAAAAACTTCAAGGCAAAATGCAAGTGAGGTTGCGATTAATACAATTGCTGCACCAATTAATTGTAAAGACCTAATAAAGTTTTTCATTTATTTTCTTAATAACCTACAATGCTTTTTTATAAAATTCTCTACATTTCTTTTGTTAAATGTTTGATTTTCTTCAAAAGATACCTTTTTTAACGAGTATAGGGTGCTATTTGAGACTCTAGAAATTATAGTAATATTTCCTTTATAAAGCTTTAATTTGATTTTCCCTTTCACTTTTGCTCTATTCTTGTCTATTATTTTTTGGATTTTAAACCTCTCATTGGAATACCAATAGCCGTTATAAATGAGCTCAGCATATCTTGGCATTAATTCATCATTAGTATGCATTGTTTTTTTATCAAGCGTAACAGATTGAATTGCTCTATTGGCAAATAACAAAACTGTTCCTCCAGGAGTTTCATAAACGCCGCGAGATTTAATTCCTATAAATCTATTTTCTACGAGGTCAACTCTTCCTATTCCATTCTTTCCAGCAATATCATTAAGTTTACCCAAAAGTTTTGCAGGAGAAAGTTTTTTATTATTTATACTTATGGGATCGCCATTTTTATACTCTATTGTCAGGTATGTAGGTTTATTAGGTGCTTTTTCAGGAGAGGCAGTCCTTTGAAAAATATATTCTGGTGCGGGTTTTTTTGGATCCTCTAACACTTTCCCTTCCGTTGAAGTATGTAGAATATTATCATCAACTGAAAATGGCGGGGCCCCCTTTTTATCTTTAGGAACAATAATACCATTTTTCTTTGCATATTTGATCAAGGCAGTTCTAGAGTTTAAGTCCCAATCTCTCCAAGGAGCTATTACTTTTATTCTTGGACCAAAATAATAGTACCCAAGCTCAAAACGAACTTGATCATTACCTTTGCCGGTAGCTCCGTGCGAAACAGCCTGAGCATTAAATTTTTTTGCAATTTCAATCTGCCTTCTTGCAATTAGTGGTCTAGCAATAGATGTCCCAAGTAAATAAATTCCTTCATAAAGGGCATTTCCTCTAATCATAGGAAATACATAATCTTTTACAAATTTTTCTTTTAAATCTTCAATAATAATTTTTTTAACACCAAGCCTTCTTGCATTTGCATAAATAGCTTTTCTATTAATTTCTTGACCAAGATCAGATGTATAACAAATAATTTCTGCATTATATTTATCTTGGAGCCACTTTAATATTACCGAGGTATCAAGTCCGCCAGAATAAGCGAGTACAATTTTTTTTATTTTATTCATGAATTAATTTTTACAATTATTTTTTGCAGCATTATAGGCATCAGTAAATCCCATTAATGAATAAGTATCTCTAGTTTTGTTTCCCCTTGCAGAAACGCCTATTACTTCTGCTTTATTAGATTTTTTCATAGTTCTAATCATTTTTAATTCTTCGTCTAAGCTTTCCATCCAAGCAAAATTACCCTTCACGAGAAACTTAAACTGGGCATTACCTATATTGATATTAACATTACTTTTTTTTTGGAAAGGGTAACCATTAGTAACACTGATTTCATTAGAAATTCCATCAGCTGGTCTAAATGAAACAAAAATTCTACTTTCAGCTCGGTTCAAGTTTGGAGGTGACATCTTGGTTGGTATGGATACGGCAAAGCAAACTTTATTTTTATCAACCACAGTATATTGGCTTTCCCAAAGTTTAAATTTTTTATCTACTTTGATCTGAGCATTTGTTTTTTCAAAAAAGAATAGTAAAAATATAATAAGTAATAATATTTTTTTTAAGGACATGGATTTGAATATATTTGTTGAATATTATTTATATCTTGAATTATTTTGTCATCAAGTTTGATTTCGTGACTTTGCAGGTTTTTTTTTAGCTGATCAATTTTTGTAGCGCCAATGATAACTGATGTTACAAAAGGTTGTATTTCACAGAATTTAATCGCCATTTGGCAAACATCTAAATTATATTTATTAGCAATTTTTATATATTCTTTTATAGCTGGTTCCGAATTTGGGGTTCTATATCTCGGATACCTATCACCAAAAAGTTTTAACCTTGTGCCATCTGGTAGCTTACCATCTAAATATTTACCACTTAGAGTCCCGCTGGCTAAAGGAGAATAAGCTAGCAAGCCAACCTTTTCTCTAATTGATATTTCAGATATTCCAACCTCGTAACTTCTATTAAGAAGGTTGTACGGGTTTTGTACAGAAACAATTTTTTCTAAATGCTTTATTTCTGCTGCCTTAATAAACTGAAATGTACCCCAAGCAGTTTCATTTGATAATCCAATAGTTCTAATTTTACCTTCCTTAACAAAATCGTTTAAACAACTTAAAGTTTCTAATATAGGAACAATGTCATCTGTTTCTTTGTGTGAATATTCTAGACCAGAAAATACATTTAGTGGCCGGTCTGGCCAGTGCAGTTGGTATAAGTCTATATAATCGGTACCTAAATTTTTTAATGATCTTTCAAGTGCAAATTTAATTTGCTCTTTATTTAATCTAGTTTCTTCACCGTTTTCTCTAAACCAATTCATGTTAGAGCGTCCAACAATCTTATCTGCGATAATGATTTTATCTCTATTTTTTTTTGACTGAATCCATTTTGATATTATTCGACTTGTTTCGCCTTGAGTATCAGCACTTGGCGGTATAGGATATAACTCTGCAGTATCAAAAAAATTTACTCCATAATCATAAGCTAAATTCATCTGTTCGAAGGCATCATTCTCATTATTTTGCTCTCCCCAAGTCATAGTTCCGAGGCAAATTGTACTAACCTTGATATTTGAGTGGCCTAAATTTTTATAAAGCATAAAAAATGTTTACCCTATGATCAAACAATTATAAATAAAATTTTAATGTCAGAACAAATTGTTATTTTATTTCAAATTATTCTAATCGATCTTGTCTTGGCAGCGGATAACGCAATCATTATTGGTATGTTGGCTTCTAAATTTGAGCCTTCCATAAGAAAAAAAATATTTTTTTGGGGCATTTCTGCAGCTGTTCTATTAAGAATAGTTTTTACTTTATTAACTGCTTACCTTTTGCAAATAAAAGGATTAAAATTAGTAGGTGGATTAATTCTGTTATGGGTAGTTTATAGACTTTATAAAGATGTCATTAAAAAAGAGGAAAAAAAAGAAATTAAAATTGACCCAAAAAATAAATCTTTATTAAGTGCAATCGGCACTATTGCTTTGGCTGATATAAGTCTAAGTTTAGACAATGTTCTTGGAGTTGCTGGAGCGGCAAAACATCACTACGAACTTTTAGTTTTTGGTTTGATACTTTCAATAATTTTGATGGCCACTATGGCAAATGCAGTTTCAAAGATTATAGTAAAGTATGCTTGGATTGCTTGGCTTGGACTACTTGCGATTTTAATAGTGGCTATAGACCTAATTTACTCTGATCTAAAAATATTGATTTAAAAGGGTATTTAATACCTTGAAATTGTCATAAAATATTCTCATATATATGTTATAAAATAAAAAAAACTATAAAAGGAAACTATGAATTTAAAAGATAGAATAGCTCGAGTTCAATCCACTTCTGCAGTTGCAGGTGATAGCGTTGATGCGGGTCTAAGAAGTTATATGCTTAAAGTTTATAACTTTATGGCATCTGGTATTTTACTAACGGGATTTGTCTCTTTATTATTATTTAAATTATCTGGTGGCGAAGGTATTCAAGTGTCACAAGCAGGTATTACAGGAACAACAGCAATTGGAGATTTAATATTTAAATCAGGCTTTGCCTGGGTCGTTGCTCTTGCCCCTCTTGGGATTGTTTTTTATATGAGCTTTGGCATAAATAAAATGAGTGCTGCAAAAGCTCAAACTGTATTCTGGATTTTTGCTGCGCTGATGGGTGCATCATTAGCATCTATATTTGTCATGTATACCGGCGCAAGTATTGCCAGAGTATTTTTTATTACTGCAGGGACTTTCGGCGCTATGAGCTTATACGGATATACAACTAAAAAAGACTTAACTGGTTGGGGATCTTTTTTATTAATGGGGCTAATTGGAATATTAATTGCTTCATTAGTGAATATATTTTTAAAGTCTCCAGCAATTTATTTTGCAGTATCAGTTATAGGTGTTTTAATTTTCGTAGGATTAACTGCCTATGATACTCAAAAAATTAAAAACATGTATTACGAAAGTGACTCTTCGGAAGTATCCTCTAAAAAAGCGGTAATGGGTGCCTTGACGCTGTACTTAGATTTTATTAATTTATTTATAATGCTTCTAAGACTTTTTGGCCAAAGAAGATAATTACAATTTTTAAAAACCCTAGTCTGATTTGATTGGTCTAGGGTTTTTTTTATTTGAACACTTTTTTGAACAATAAAGTACGGTTTTCCAATTATTTCTCCATTTTTTTCTCCAAACAAACTTCAAATTACAAGTTTTGCAAATTTTACTTGGAAGAAATTCCTTCTTCATTATTTAATTAGACGAATATTTTTTTTATATAAGATTGCTAATATATTTTTTAATTCATCGGAATACTTTACAATTTCACCAGATTGATCTTTTAAATAATATTTTTGACCAACTTTACTTTTAAGATTTTTTATAATTTGGAAAAGTGGTTTTTCAGTTGCTTTTCTATAAATATCAAACCCGACTATGTTTTTATTAATAAAAATTGCATAATCTTTCCACTCACCCTTGGCAACCATAGAACCATAAATATTGAGAATTTCTCCCAGTTCCTTTTTATTAAAAAAAATTTCTTCTTTATAATTTCTATTTTTAATTATCTTGAACATGTTTTTTATATTTATTAATTAAATTTATTTGAAAAACTGTAAAAATTAACGTGATAGGCAAAATACCAAATACTTTAAATTTTACCCAGAAATCCTCTGTTTGAGTTCTCCAAACTAACTCATTAAGAACTGCGAGAAATATGAAAAAAAATATCCACCTTTGATTTAAAATTTTCCAACCCGTTTCTTCTAATTGAAAAGAGTTTTCTAATAAAGATTTAAGTAAATTTTTTTTTAAAAATAAATTACCAAATAATAAAATTGCCGCAAATAATATGTTCACTATTGTAGGCTTCATATAAAAAAAAGTTTTGTCGTTAAAAAAAATAGTTAAACCACCAAAAATCACAACTATTGTAGCACCGATAATTGGAACTTTAGGTATTTTTTTTTCTAAAAAATACAAAATACATGTTGCTAATACAGTTGCGATAATTAGCGGAACAATTGCCTGATTCATTCCATATTTTTTATAAAAAATAAAAAAAACCAATAAAGGACCAAAGTCTGCTATAAATTTAATAAAAGATTTATTCATGTATAAAAAATTTTTAGTTTTTCTAATAATAATATTTTTTCAGACTTCTTCCTTATATTCAAGAGAATTTAACTATGAAGCTTATGGCTTAAACATTAACTTTATGAAAATTAAGTTTAAAGAAACTGATAGTAAAATTTATTCTATCATTAATAGTAAAGGGTTAGTTGGTTATTTTGTTAATTTCCAAAACATAATACAAACTACATTTGATAAGAGAAATAATAGTATAAATTATTATTTTAATTTGCAAAAAAAAAATAAAGAAAAAATTTATCAGTATAAAAAAATAAATAATATTGTTGATGCAAAAAAATTAAAGTTTAATAAGGGAGTAGAATATCAAACAATAGAACCTTTACATTTAGGCAATACTGTCGATCCGTTAACAGCTGTAAAACAAATACTATTTAATGATAAGTTAAATTCAAAGTGTAACGGCAATATAAAAATTTATGATGGAGATGATGTTTACAGGGTATATTTAACCCCAAAAAAAATGAATAAATTACAAGTTGATTATGGTAAAATAAAATATCAAACAACGTTTTCATGCAGGGTAAATTACGAAGCAATCTCGGGACATAAACTTAAGCGCAAAGCTAAATTAAACTCTTTATATTTAGACGTCTATTTTTCAAAAGTTAATAGTAAAGTAATACCGGTTTATTTTGAGACTAAAGTCAAAGTAATCCCTATAAAAATGTATTTATCAACAGTTCTAAGCCCTTGATTTCTTAGCAGAGATAATTAACTATAAATGGTCTAATGAAAGATAAAATTCCACAAAAAGCAAAATTCTCGATTGGAGAAGTAGTAAGACATAGGCTATTTGAATTTAGAGGAATCATCTATGATGTTGATTTCGAATTCAACAATTCTGAAGAATGGTACCAATCAATACCAAAAGATGTAAGACCTAGAAAAGATCAGCCATTTTATCATATTCTTGCTGAAAATGATGAGATTACGTATGAGGCATATGTATCGGAACAGAATCTTGTCCTGGATGATAGAAGTGAACCAGTGAGCCATCCGTTAGTAAATGAAATATTTCTTGGCCAAGGAAAAGACGGATTATATCTAAGGTCAACAAATTAATTTACGCCTCAAATAAAACACTTTTTCTACAGCAATAAGACAATTTTCAAATTTATAAGAACTT
>JADHRE010000007.1 GCA_016777595.1 Candidatus Pelagibacter sp. | reverse complement strand
CAAATCGGTCTAGACCATTTTTGGAGAGATAGGTTGTTATGGTCAGATAGTGAATGGGTAAAATATGTAACTAATAAAAATTTAGAAACTCATGTTTTGAAAAAAGGAGATGACCTTGTTGGATATTATGAACAAGAATATCATCCAGATTCTAACGAGGTAGAATTAATAAATATGGGAGTAATAAAAGAATTTAGAGGATTAAAACTTGGATCTACACTTGTTAATCACGCCATTGCCAGCGCATCAAGAAAAAATCCAGAAAGAATGTGGGTTCATACATGCAGCTTAGATCATAAACACGCATTACAAAATTACAAGTCAAAAGGTTTTGAAATTTTTAAAGAAGAAGAAATCGATTTCGTAGCTTAATTAATCTCAGGAATTTTAAAAGTTCCTTTTTTAAATATATCATTTTTAGCGACAGTGCTCAAAGAGAAATTTATATTGTTGTTATACTGATCAATTATTTGCCAACCTTTTAAATCTAATGTTTTCTTGTCGAAGAAAACCGTTATCTCGTTATCATCTAAATAAATTAACTTTATGGTTTGATCAGTTAATTCTAACTTTCCAGATTTTACAATTTCTAAAAGCTTGTCTTTATATAAAATATTTAAGAAAGGAGATTTTGATACAGGATAATAATAAGTTTTGTTATATTTTCTCTGAGTTATCGCTAATTTTTTTTTATTAATTATTAACTCTTTTCTTTTATCATCAAAATAATTGCACTTTAATTTTCCAGGAAATTTCAAAAGACAACTACCTTTTTCAATTTTTTCATTAATTAATTGTTCAAAAGTAAACTCTAAAGAGCTTAAGTTTTTTAATTGAGAAATTATTTGATCTTTCTCGCTAGCGAAAAGGTTTGTTGATAATAAAATAAAAATTAAAAATGTTTTTTTAAAGAACTTCACGTTTACCAACATGATTTGCTTTACTGACAATACCTTTTTCTTCCATCATATCAATAATTCTAGCTGCTCTATTATAGCCAATTTGTAATTTTCTTTGTAAGAAACTCGTTGAAGCTTTTCCTTCTGATTTAATTATATCAACTGCTTGCGAATATAGCTCGTCTTCATCGTTGTCTGCTTCGGCTGTAGAAGAAGCTTCACTAGTTGTATGTGCAGTTATTTCATCCATATAATCTGGCTCACCTTGCGCTCTAATGGAGTTAACAATTTTTTCTATCTCATTCTCTGAAACAAACGGACCATGAATTCTAACAATTCTATTTGCTGATGACATAAATAACATATCTCCTTTACCTAATAGCTGTTCTGCGCCCTGCTCTCCTAATATGGTTCTACTATCTATTTTAGAACTTACTTGAAAGGAGACTCTTGTTGGAAAATTTGCTTTAATTGTACCTGTTATTACATCAACACTAGGTCTTTGTGTTGCCATGATAATATGAATTCCTGCTGCCCTTGCCATTTGTGATAATTTTTGGATGTAGTTTTCTATTTCTTTGCCAGCTACAAGCATCAAATCAGACATCTCATCAACCACAACAACGATGTAAGGCATCTTTAATTTGTGCTTAGCATTGTAACCATCAATGTTTCTTACACCTACTTTGCTCATAAGTTTATACCTGCTGTTCATCTCTTTTACTGTCCAAGCTAAAGCAGATGTCGCTTTTTTGGCGTCCGTTATAACCGGAGTTAATAAGTGAGGTATTCCTTCATAAGTTGATAGTTCTAACATTTTAGGATCAATTAAAATAAATTTACAAAGATCCGGATTTAATTTGTAAAGCAAAGAAACAATAATTGTATTAATACAAACTGACTTGCCTGAACCTGTAGTTCCTGCAATCAATAAATGTGGCATGGACGTAAGATCTCCAACTATAGGCATGCCAGAAATACTTTTTCCAAGTGCAATAGGTAATTTTACATCTTTCTTTTGAAATTTTTCGTAAGAGATAATTTCTCGAAGCGACACACTTTCTCTAGTTTCATTTGGTATTTCGATACCTACTGTATTTTTACCAGGTATAACTGAAACCCGTGCAGATGTTGAGCTAGTATTACGAGCCAAATCTTCTGATAAATTTATTATTTTTGAAACTTTTACGCCTGGTGCTGGTTCAAACTCATACAAACTAACAACCGGCCCATTATTAATAGCTTTAATTTTTCCATCAATACCAAAATCTAAAAGAATCTTTTCCATAAACTCACCATCTGGACGATTTTTATTTAATTCGGATACATTTGATTTAGCAAAACTTCTTTCCAAATAATCTATAGCTGGCATTTTATATTTTGATCTTAAATTAGTTGCTTGTTTTTCTGGTTTTGTTAAGTCTCCAAAAGAAAATGATTGTTGTGGTCTTTCAATTATTTTATCTCTCTCTTCGGATAGTTCTACTTCTAAATTTACATCTGGAATAGTATTTTCTTTTCTCTTAAATAAAGATGTCATTATAGAAAAAGCTCCAATAATTATTTTTTTTATATTTAAATCAGCAGAAAAAATAAAAAAGATTAAGGTCAGTAATAACAATCCATATGCAGAGTATGTATTATCGATATAAGGAAACCAAGTGCTTAAAAATTCATAACCAATCTTGCCAACAAAACCCGAGTTGCCATTATCGATAAGCCAAAATGAATTATTAAAAGTAATATAAATAAAAATTGAACCTAAGATTAAATATGAAACCACCAAAAATAATTTTAAAATTATTTTTTTGATCTCTTTTTGAATTATTAAATTAACTCCCCAAAATAAAAAATTAGCCAAAATTAAAAATGAAACTAGACCAAAGCTCTGCAGGAGAAAGTCAGCTATACTGCTTCCATATATCCCAAAGAAATTTTTAATCTCAAAGTCTTTATCACCATATACAAATGACGGATCTTCTGGTGAATACGTAGTAAAAGCTATTGCTAAACCGATACTTGTTGAAATTAAGATTAATCCAATAAATTCAAAGGTTCGTTTTTTTAAAAAATTTGTTACAATGTCTAAAAAGTTTGTATTCATATCGAATCGTTTTACGTACTTTTTACCATTTTTATGAAAGTGAGAAAAATTTTAATATGAAAAAGCAGAGAATATGTATAGCTGGAGACGGTCTTTCAGGCTTAATGGCTGCTTTGGCATTAAATAAAATAGAAGGTTTAGAAGTTCATTTAATATCTAAAAAAAACAAGCATTCGAAAGATAAAAGAACGACAGCTATTTCAGCCACTAATCATGCCTTTTTTAACCAGATGATAGATAAACTCGATAAAAAGTTATTTTGGCCTTCAAAAAAAATCGATCTTTTCTACGAGAGAAAAGACCAGAAAATGAATTTCTTAAATTTTGATGAAGATAGCAAAAATCTTATGTACGTTTTTGAGAATGACAAAATTAAAGAAATTTTAAATAAAGAAATTAAAAAAAAAAAAATTAAAACCATTCAAAAAAGCATTAATGAATTAAAAGATTTAGATGGTTACGATATGAAAATACTTTGCTTAGGCAGATCCTCAAAAATCTATCAAAGTATAGTTGATAAAAGATCCATAAATAAAGACTATAAAGAAATCGCCATCACAGGATATGTTAAACACAACTTGGAGAATTTGAATGCTGCTCAATATTTTTTAAAAGATGGTCCACTTGCAATACTCCCTTTTTCAAAAAATAATTTTTCCTTTGTGTGGAGTGTAGATAAAGATTTCTCAAAAAAAGAAATTAACTTAGTTGTAAAATCTAAAATTTGCGAAGTGTTAAAAACTAAAAAAATACAGATTACAAATCAACAATCATACCCATTGATACTTAATTTAAAACGAACTTATTATAAAAATGATATTCTTATTCTGGGTGAGGGGCTACACACAGTTCACCCTGTAGCAGGACAAGGTTTTAATCTTGTAATAAGAGATATAAATAAATTACAAGAGATAATTAAATATTATACGGGATTAGGTATGTCCCTAAAAAGTACACCTGCTCTTGAAGATTTTACTAATAATAGAAAATCAGAAAATATTATTACAGGAATAGGAATTGATCTAACTCATAATTTTTTTAAAAAAAATAAATTACTTGATCCATTTAAAGAAACAATTTTGAAAAATTTTTCGAAAAATAATACTCTTAAAAAAATAAGCAAATTTATTTCTAATCAAGGTTTATCAATTTAATTAAATGAACATATATGCTCTTTCATCAGGCAGAGGTCCGTCAGGAATAGCTATTGTTAGGATTTCTGGTAAAGACACTCTTAAAGTTTGTAAAAACTTGACTAAATTAAAAGAGATTAATTCTAATGAGGTAAATCATTGTAAATTATATGATCCTAAAAATGATAAAGTAATAGACCCAGAGTCTCTATTATTGTGGTTTCCAGGGCCTAATAGCTATACTGGCGATGATTTAGCTGAGTTTCAGATACATGGAAGTAATGCTGTAATCAACGCTTTGTTAAAGGCGCTATCAGAACAAGAAAATTGCAGATTATCAGAACCCGGCGAATTTACTAAGATAGCTTTTCAAAATGATAAAATTGATCTTTTAAAAGCTGAAAGTATAGGTGATCTAATTCATGCAGAGACAGAGCTTCAAAGAGCTCAAGCTGTTAAATTAGTTCAAGGTAATGCCTCAAATTATTACAATGATTTAAGAAAAAAACTTATAAAATCTTTATCATATATAGAGGCCCAAATAGATTTCGCAGAAGACGATTTGCCAGAAAAAATTTTAAAGGAGGTAAAAAATTCAATTAAAGAAATTCATAAAGATATTCATAAAATAATTGAAGATAATAAAATTGGAGAAAAAATAAGAGATGGATTTAGAGTTTCTATAACAGGCGAAGTGAATGCAGGTAAATCTTCTCTTCTAAATTTAATAGCAAAAAGAGATGTTGCTATTGTTTCAGATCAAGCAGGAACCACAAGAGATGTAATCGAGACATATTTAAATATAGATGGTTATCCTGTAATCTTAGCTGATACAGCAGGCATCAGAGCAGCTAAAAATGAGGTTGAGAAAAAAGGTATATCTTTAGCGTTAGGAAAATCAAAAGAAGCAGATTTGAATATTGTTGTTATAGATAATTCTTCGAAAAGTGTAAACGATGAAATTAAAAAAATGGTTAATAAAGATACGATAGTTTTGTTAAATAAATCAGACATACAAGATAAGCAAAATCATAAATTTGATACAGATACAATTTTAGCGTCAGTTAAAGAAAATAAAAACATCGAAAGTTTGATAAAAAAAATTAAAGAAAAATTAAGTAAAAAATTAACCTCTAATAATACTGCTTTAATCACAAGAGAAAGACATAGAGTTAAACTTAATCAATGCTTAATAGAAATAGATAACTTTCTTAAAAAAGATCAAAATAAAGATTTAGAACTTGCTGCTGAGGATTTAAGAATGGCTACTCGGCATCTTGGAAGCATTGTAGGAAAAGTTGACGTTGAAGAAATACTTGGATCTATATTTAAAGACTTCTGCATAGGTAAATAAAATATCTCTTGTATTCTTAAATTACCGCGCTACATTCATAACATGACGATACGGAGCTTCGATGTAGTAGTAATAGGGGGTGGTCACGCCGGATGTGAGGCAGCAGCTGCATCCGCTAGAATGGGCGTCAATACAGCTCTTTTTACACATAAAATAGAGACAATCGGCGAGATGTCGTGTAATCCTGCTATTGGAGGCCTCGGTAAGGGACATCTTGTTAGAGAAATAGATGCGCTAGACGGCGTCATGGGTGTCGTAGCAGATAAATCAGGTATTCAGTTTAGATTATTAAACAGAAGCAGAGGACCAGCCGTCCAAGGACCAAGAACGCAGTCTGATAGAGCTCTTTATAGAGAACACATGCAAAAAATATTACTGAATTATAATAATTTATCTGTTGTAGCTGATCCCGTTACAAAATTTATATTTGATGACAACGAAAACCAAGTTATTGGTTTTTTATGTCAAAGCGGGAAAGAAATTAGATGCAAGGAATTAATTTTAACTACAGGCACTTTTTTGAATGGTCTAATTCATATAGGAGAGACGCAAATTCCTGCTGGTCGATTTGACGAAAAACCTTCTACAGGACTTACCGAACAATTAGAAAAATATGAGATGAAAATTGGTAGGTTAAAAACAGGAACACCACCAAGGTTAGATGGTGATACGATTAATTATGATGAATTAGAAATGCAGCCTGCTGATGAAGATCCGAGTTATTTTTCATTTTTAACAAACAAACTTCATAACAAACAAATTAAATGTGGTATGACTTACACAAATAATGCCGTACATAAAATTATTAGTGACAACATTACTAAGAGCGCCATGTACTCAGGTAATATTAAAGGTGTTGGACCGAGATATTGCCCTGCTATCGAGGATAAGATAGTCAAATTTAAGGAAAAAGAAAAGCACCAGATATTTCTAGAGCCTGAAGGTTTAAAGGACAATACTGTTTACCCAAATGGTATCTCAACGTCTCTTCCAGAGGACATACAGATTCAAATATTGGCTAATATTAAGGGTTTAGAGCAAGTTAAGATGAAGAGAGCAGGGTATGCTATAGAGTATGATTATGTTGATCCCAGAGAACTCAATGGCACATTAGAGACCAAGAAAATCAAATCTCTTTTTCTTGCAGGACAAATTAACGGAACAACTGGCTATGAAGAGGCTGCAGCACAAGGTTTAATGGCTGGTATTAATGCTGCATTAAAAGTTTTAAAAAAAGATGAATTTATTTTAGATCGTTCAACATCTTATATTGGTGTAATGATTGACGACCTAATTACAAAAGGTATTTCCGAACCTTATCGCATGTTCACTTCTAGAGCTGAATACAGACTTGTTCTAAGGGCTGATAATGCTGATCAAAGGCTTACTGATCTTGGAATAAACTTAGGCTTGGTAAATGAAAATAGAAAAAAAATATTTTTAGAAAAGAAGAAAAAAATTATTTCTTTAATAAAATCTTTACAATCAAACTATCTTACCCCCAATGAAGCAAAGAAACATAATATTAAAGTTGCAATGGATGGTGTTAAAAGATCGTGTCTTGAAATCATTGGTCAAAGAAATTTAAATATGGCAAAAATAAGGCAAGTTTTTTCTAATATTCCCTATTATAATAAAGGAATTGATAATCAGGTTGTATTAGATGCACATTATGCCGGTTACCTTGGGCGCCAGTTACAAGATATAAAATCTTTTAAAAAAGACGAATCGGTAGTTATACCAAGTAAGATAAATTATGACTCTCTAAATGGTCTTTCAAATGAAATTAAGAGTAAGCTGAATAAAGTGCGGCCAAAAACTCTTGGACAGGCAATCCGTATCGACGGTGTGACCCCTGCAGCAATTATTATAATACTTTCCCACATTAAAAAATCGAAATATAAAGTTTTTGCCTAATGCAGGAACCAGACGTTATTAAATTACTTCAGTCTTATCTTAAATTTAGCGATTCCTCTATCAATAAACTGAAAATATTTGTTAAAAGAGTAATTGATGCCAATAAAGAACATAATTTTATATCTAAAAGCACTGAAAGTGATATATGGCATCGACATATCCTCGACTCAGCCCAGTTAGTTAAGTTCATAATTTTTAAAAAAGGCACTTTAGCTGATTTAGGCTCAGGAGCAGGTTTTCCGGGGATAGTGTTAGCTATTTTTAATAAGAATCCTGACTTTCACGTGAAATTGTATGAAAAATCATCAGTAAAGTCGGCTTTTCTAAAAAGAATTGTGGAACAATTAAATTTAAATGTCGAAATATATAGCAATATATATGATGATAAAATCGAAGCAAATTACATAGTCTGCAGAGCTTTTAAGAAATTAGATAGAATAATACAAGTTTCACGTGAAATTGCAAAAAAACCGCATAGATTAATAGTTCTAAAAGGTCAAAATGCGCAGAAAGAAGCAGATAATGCTTTTAAAAACAATAAATACCCTTATAAGTTAGAAAATAGCATGACTAATAACAATTCAAAAATATTAATTGCCGATTTTTAAAAATGACAACTATTATTTCAGTTATTAATCAAAAAGGTGGAGTAGGTAAGACTACTACAGTTATAAATCTTGCAGCTTCTCTGTCCATAATGGGTCAAAGGAATCTTGTTATTGATCTAGATCCACAGGGCAATGCGACAACGGGATTAGGCAAAAGTAATAGTGATGAAGAAAACAATATCTATAACTTATTAATTAAAAAAATTAGATTAATAAGTTCGATTCAAAAAACCAACATTGAAAATTTGGATATTATTGGCTCTCATGTAAATTTATCAGGTCTTGAAGTTGAAACAGCTAACGATTCAAAGCGAGCGTTTGTTTTAAAAGAGATTTTATTAGATGAAAAAAATGGAGTACTAAAAAAATACGACAATATATTTATTGATTGCCCTCCATCATTAAGCCTTTTAACAATTATGTCATTAGTTGCTTCTGACGAGCTTCTAGTGCCGCTGCAGACAGAATTTTTTGCTTTAGAGGGAATAACTCAACTTGTTAAAACAATAGATAGAATTAAAGAAAACTTAAATCCCAATTTAACCATTCGTGGTATTCTGCTTACGATGTTTGATAAGCGAAATAAACTCTCTTCTGAAGTTGATAGGGAAGCAAGAAATTATTTTAAAGAAAAAGTTTATCAAACTGTTATTCAAAGAAATGTCAGATTGTCAGAGGCGCCATCACATGGATTACCTTGTGTTGTGTATGATAGAAATTGTGTAGGTAGTAAGTCATATTTTAAACTTGCTGAGGAATTTAAAAAAAAACAAAGTAGAAATGCTGCATGAGTTCAGGTAAAAAGAAAGGTTTAGGACGTGGTCTCTCCGCCTTATTTGGAGATGATACCCTTAGAGAGAAAAAAAATGAGAGTAAACAATTAAACAAAATTTCAATTAGCGATTTATGTAGAAGCCCTTATCAACCGAGGGAATCTTTTAATGAAACCAAACTTGATGAATTAGCGAATTCTATAAGAAAACAAGGTGTAATTCAGCCTGTTGCTGTTAGACCAAAAAAATCAGAGGTAGGAAAATATGAAATTATTGCCGGAGAAAGAAGATGGCTTGCAGCACAAAAGGCAGGATTACACGAAATTCCCGTCACCATATTAGATTTAAGTGATGTTGAGTCGCTTGAAGTTGCTATTGTAGAAAATATCCAAAGAGATGATTTGAATGCAATAGAAGAGGCCAAAGGGTATAAACGATTAATTGAAGAGTTCAATTACGATCATGAAAGCGTTTCAAAATTAATGTCAAAAAGCAGAAGTCATGTTAGCAACACTTTAAGATTATTATCACTACCAAAAGATATTATTAATATGCTTGTAGAAGGAACTCTTAGCTCAGGACAGGCTAGGCCATTAATTGGAATAGCAAACGCATCAATTATTGCTGAGGAAATTGTAGCAAAAAATTATAGCGCTAGAAAAGTTGAATACTTGGTTAAATCAAAAAAGGGCCGTAAAAAAGAAAAATTATTTGATGCGAATATTTTAAAAGCACAAGAAAAAATTGAAAAGATTTTAGGATTTAAGGTAAGTATTATAAATAAAAAGAATAATTCAGGGAAAATTAGTATTGAGTACAAAGATTTAGAACAATTTGAGCTAATATCTGACCTATTAACTAAGAATTAGCAACATTACAAATATCTATTAAAAGTTTTTTAACAATAACTTTTTTTTCTATCATTGAATTAGTTTTTAATTGGATCTCTAATTTAAATGTTTTTTTCAAGGTTTCATTAATTTGTTTGGCTTCCCACCTGTAGAATTGCTTTATAATGACGGGCTTATCCTTCCAAAAAATTGGTGGTTTTAAATTATTGACAGTATCTTCTATCGCTTTGTTTTTTGATAATTTTAGCTCAATAAGTCTATTTAATCTTTGATTTATACTGTTTAGATAGAAAATACATTTATCGTTCTCTATTACAGTATCCTGTAACAATTTATTAGTTTGACTACTTTCACCATTTAAAGCAGCGTCTCTTAGAGCATTAAAATTATCACTTTCTCTAATATTTAAAAGTTTAATTAATTTTGTATTTATTAGTTTTTTATCAAGAAAGTACATATGAATTTTGTCTAATTCATTATTTAATTTAGCTCGATCCAAATTTGAGCTATTAATTATAATATTAATATTTTCTGACGTTATGCCGGCGAAACCTTTCAAACTTTCTAAAATTATTTTTTTTAAACTAGCTTCATTGTCTTCATAACATGCTATGCAAACAAAATTTTTTGATTTTTCAAATAAAGATCTTAATTTTGATTTTTTATCTAATTGATCAGAAAAAAGAAAAATTTTTTGATCATTAATTTTTTCTTTAATATTTTCTACTATTTCAAAAAATTTGTCGTTACATTGATCAACTAATAACACTTTATTTTTTTCAAATAGCGAGATATTGAACAAATCTGAAAAAAAACTTTCCTTTTGAGTCATCACCTCATCTTGTGTGTAAGTTATAATATCCACATTTTTTATATTAGAAATAATTTTTTTTCTTAAATCAAGTTTTAAACCAATATTTAACCCATAAATTAACGTAAATTGATTATCTAATAATTTATTATTTTTTTCAGCTAAAAAACTTTTAACTATCATTAATTGAACTATTTAATCTTGATATTAGCTTTTCAATTGTGTTGTCTGTTAATATTCTGATTAAATTTTTTTCATTTTTTAATGTATTTAATCGATTACTTGACACTTTGAAATCACCTCTTTCAACTATTGTGAAGCTATTTTCTTTTAAATCTCCAACAAATTTATAATTAATTTTAGTTGTAACAGTCACGTAATAACCAGTAATCTCATTTTTTATATTTTTATTTTTAATTTGTTTTTCTTTATTAGTATCAATATCAACGGTTAAGGCATTTTTACTATTTTCTGCATCTGCAAATATAAGTCTACTTTTTATTTTGTAATTAATCTTAGCATCACCAGTAAGATTAATTTCTGAAATTTTAAAATTATTTCTATCAAACTTATTTTTTACTGTGTATCCACAACTCGCAAGGAATAAACTAAAAATAATTATAATTAGTGATCTTTTCATTATTTATTTAATCATTCAAAATGTAATTTATTATTTTATTTTTTACAAAAATTGTTTTTAATGTTTTCTTATTTTTAAGGTATTTTTTGGCTTTAGATTCAATCAAAATTAATTCTTTTATTTCTATTTCACTTATATCTTTTTTTACAGTTATAACATCTCTCGTTTTACCGTTAACCTGAACAGCGAATTTAACATTATTAATTAAATTATTAGCATTTATAATTGGCCAATTATGTGGATTATTACAACCAAGAAACTCTAAGCATTCTCGTGCTAAGTGTGGGGTAAAAGGCGTCATAAGTTTTAGAACATTAATCATATTAGATTTAAGAACTTCTGAGTTTAGGTTAGTGTTTAAGTTATCATTAATAACTTTATATATTTCGTAAAAAAGAGCGATAGTGACATTAAATCTGAACTGCTTAATAGATGCATCTATCTTTTGAATATATGTATTAATTATTCCATTAAATTTTTTATCATGTTCATCATTAAAGTTGTTTTCTTTTCTAGAGGCTATTGTTTGTACTAAATTCCAAAATTTTTGTAAAAATTTATTTGCAGCAACTACACCTACGTCGGACCACTGGACGTCTTTTTCAGGTGGACTATCTGATAAAATGAACCATCTGACCGAGTCAGCGCCATATTGTTTAATCATTATTTCTGGATCGACGGTATTTTTTTTTGATTTAGACATTGACTCAGCTGCCCCAACAAAAACTTTTCTCTTATCATTTTTTTTTTGATACTCGTTATTATTTAATTTTTCTATTTCTTCAGGGTAAAGCCAATTATTATTTTCGTCTTTATAAGTTTCATGGCAAACCATGCCTTGAGTAAATAAATTTTTAAACGGTTCAGTAATTTTAATATTATTATTGTTTTTACTTATAGCTTTTGAAAAAAAACGGGAGTAAAGCAAATGTAAAATTGCATGTTCTATACCTCCAATATATTGATCAACTGGCATCCAGTAGTTAACTTTAGTTTCATTAAATGGAGATACACTATGATTAGGACTACAAAAGCGTAAAAAATACCAAGATGAGTCAACGAAGGTATCCAAAGTATCAGTTTCACGTATTGCCTTTTTCCCAGAGCTTTTATGAATTGTGTTTTTCCAAGTGGGGTGATTTTTAAGTGGATTACCTGAAGAGTTAAGGTCAATGTCATCAGGTAACTTAATTGGTAATTCGTCCTTTTGCACTGGCACGACCGAACCATCATTTAAGTAAATCATTGGAATTGGGCACCCCCAATACCGTTGTCTTGAAATTCCCCAATCTTTTAATCTAAAAAGTGTTTTTCTTTTTCCAATATTTTTTTTCTCAATTTCATCAATTACTTTTTCTTTAGCATCCTCAATATTAAGGTTATTTAAAAAATCAGAATTAATAATTTTACCATCACCTACATAAGCCTTTTTAGATTTTAAAATATCATCATTATTTTGTACAACTTTAATAACTTCAAGATTGTATTTGGTAGCAAAATCTAAATCTCTTTGATCATGTGCAGGACAACCAAAGATGGCGCCAGTTCCGTAATCCATAAGTACAAAGTTAGCAAAAAAAACGGGTATTTTTTTTTTTAAAAACGGATGATCGACAAATAATTTTGTATTAAAGCCAAGTTTATCAGCATTAGCCAAGGCTTCTTCAGTTGTTCCAGTTTTATCGCATTCTTTTTTAAAAGCCATAAACTTCTCATCTGCAATAAATAGTTCCTTTAAATTGTGATCATTCGATAAGGCGATAAAACTAGCCCCAAATATAGTATCTGGTCGTGTTGTAAAAACTTTAATTTTTTTATCACTATCAGAAATGTTAAACTCAATTTCACAACCAAAAGATTTACCTATCCAGTTTTTTTGCATCAGCTTAACTTTCTCTGGCCACCCATCTAATTCTTCTAAATCTTTTAAGAGTTCATCAGAAAATTTAGTAATATTAAAAAACCATTGTGATAATTTTTTTCGTTCGACAACTGCGTTTGATCGCCATCCACGTCCATTAATTACTTGCTCGTTGGCTAGCACGGTTTTTTCAACTGGATCCCAATTAACATAAGTCTCTTTTCGTGAAACCAAACCATGGTTATAAAAATCAATGAATAATTCTTGTTGATGTTTATAATAGTTTTCATCGCAAGTAGAAATTTCTAAATCCCAATCGATTGAAAGTCCAAGCATTTTAAGCTGGTTTTTCATGGTTTTAATATTTTTATTAGTCCATTCTTTTGGGTGCAAATTATTCAATTTAGATGCATTTTCTGCAGGAAGACCAAATGAGTCCCATCCCATAGGATGCAAAACATTAAAGCCATTTAAAAATTTGTACCTGGCAACTACATCTCCAATTGTGTAATTACGAACGTGACCCATGTGGATTTTTCCAGATGGATAAGGAAACATTTCTAAACAATAAAACTTTTTTCCATTCTTATTATAAAGCTTTTCATTGGCAAATATTTTTTGCCATTTTTTTTCAATTGTGTGAAAGCTGATTCTTTCCATACAAAAGATTTAATATTTAATTTTTTTTCCTTCTTTGTTCAGCGTCTAGCTGAACAGCTTTTCGCAGGATTGAACTTTGTAATTCTTCAATTAATACGGAATTTGATACCAAATCTATTTTACAAGTTTGATTAGTAGAACATTTTTTTTTATGGATAACTACTTTAAGACTTTCGCTCCTGATCTCGTTAGACAGAAATCTTACGGTAATTTTTACTGACTCATCATTTTGAGATCCGTCAGCGTACCAATCGGATATTATTGCGCCTCCGGAGTAGTCTACCGTAGACATAGGTATGAAATCTAAAATATCTAAAGTAGCACGCCATAAAGGATTCGAGGTGCTGAATTCATAAGTAGTTCCTCTGTTTTTTCCAAGATCACCTAAGGTTACACCGCGACCTTCCTTTATATTTTTCATAGCTCTTTCTTTGCCTTTAACAGGGTTGTCTTTTGCAGGAGAGTATTTAAAAAAATCTTTTCCACAAGAAGTTAAGAATACAAAAAAAATAGAATAAAAAAGGAGGTTTTTAAGAGTTTTATTGATCATTTAACCCCCCTATTAGCACAATTGAAGCAGAAACAATACGAAAGCATTTTAATAAGGCGATTATTAGCATAAATTAAAGACTTTGTGGGTGTGGTAATAATATCACAACAGGCCAAAAAATGAATATAGACTGAAATAAAATGAGAAAATATACCTACAAATGTTAAAAAAGAACCAAATAAATTAATTAATTTAATTTACTTAACAACAAAAGGAAAAACATGAAAAAAATAATAGCAATGTTATCAGTTGTGTTATTTTCATTCGGCGTAGCAAAAGCTGGTGAATTATCAATAACTGGTAGTGCGAAAGCTTCGTACGCAATTACATCTAGCGATGGAACTGCAGCGAAATCTAACGCTAACAAAGGTCTTGGTATATCTAATGAATTTACATTAGGTGCATCAGGTGAATTAGACAATGGTTACACATGGACTTACGCAATCGATATCGATGCAGTAGAGTCAGGTGCAACTAATGATGATGCAAAATTAACACTTACAACTCCACAAGGAACAATCGGTATGTTCTTAGGTGAAGGTGCATTAGGTGTAGATAACGCAGGATCTCAATCAGTAATCGCTAGACCGTCAGACACATCTTACGATGAATTAATGTTTGATACATTTGACATAGATGGTTATGACAACATTCAATACCACACACCTGCTGGCATGATACCTTTCGGTATTACTGCTAAAATCGGTTATGCTCCAAGTGGAAACGCTACTGCAGCTAACGATGTCTTAAAAACTGGTGCTACAAACGACAGAGTAGCTACAGCTGACACAGTTATTACTAATGGTGTTACTGCAGATGCTGGTGGTTCAAGCGTAACTCATTACCAAGTTAAAGCTTCTGAGATTCCATTCTTAGATGGTTTAACAGTTGGTGCTGATTACTTTGAAGCAAGTGGTGTAATTGGTGCTTCTCAACAAGCTCCAGAATCTGGTGCTTACTACTTTACGTATGCAGCAGGTCCAGCAGTTATTGGTTACAGCGAAAGTTTTTACGCAGCTGCAATGGATAACATTATAACAGAGCAAGTTGAAAAGATTGAGAATAAAAAATACTCTATCGGTTTCAACGTAAATGATAATTTGTCAATTTCTTACGAAGTTGAGAAATCAAACCCGCACCTTTCAAAAGGTTCGACATCATACGAACAAGAAGCTTCAGGTCTTCAAGCAGCTTACACAATGGGTGGAATGACACTTGGTGTAGCTATGAACGATCTTGAAAACGCTTCATACACAAATAATAAAGACATTAAAGATACTGTATTTACAGTAGAAATGGCGTTTTAATTAACTGTGTAAAATAATATTAAAAAAGCCGGCTAAATATTTTAGCCGGCTTTTTTTTTACTTCAGATAAAAGCGCAAAACCCTCACTAAAAACATTTCTTAATTGATTTAAATTTTTATTATTAATACCTCCAAGGGGTATCAATTTTTTGGTAATTTGAGTTAAAGTATTAAACTTATGGATACCTAAAAAAGGAGCATGGCTATTATAACTTACTTTAAAAAGCTTAGATAACAAGATTGTAGAACATCCTTGTCTTATTTTAAGTAAAATCTCCTTTATGTTGTGTGCTGAACCAATAACATTAAAATTTGTTTTTTTGTAATTTAAACTAATAAGATTTTTATTAAATGATGATAAATAAATTCCGTCTGATCTCAATAAAACTGCAAGCCCATAATTATTTGCAATATAAAATTTAATAGTCTTTTGCTTACATTTACTTCTAAATTTTATAAGTTCATTTATATTATCAATTTTATTATTATTGCGGTAAATTATAGAAAATTTATTACGTATTTTTATGTTTTTTAAATCTATATCTTTGATACTTTCTATTAATAAAAAATAATTTTTTTTTTTAGCAAACATATGAGCACAATAGTTGATAGATACGATAAAATAAAATCTAAAATATTATCCTTAAAAGCAAATAAACAAGTTAATATTATAGCTGTAAGCAAAACATTTACCTTAGAGCACATTCAGCCTTTGGTAGACTACGGACATTTACATTTTGGGGAAAATAAAGTTCAAGAAGCCACAGCAAAATGGACTACACAAAAAATAAAGAACAAAGATCTAAAACTTCATATGATTGGTAAGTTACAAAGCAATAAAGCTAAAGATGCAGTAAAACTTTTTGACTATATACACTCAGTTGATAATCAAAGATTAGCCGACGCTCTCGCTAAACACCAGACAAATTTTAATAGAAATTTAAAATATTTTATACAAGTTAATATAGGTAATGAAATTCAAAAATCAGGGATACCGGTTAATGAACTAGATGCCTTTTATAATTATTGTATAAATGAAATTAATCTTAACATTATCGGTCTGATGATAATTCCCCCTATTGATCAAAATGCAGATAAATATTTTAAGTCTCTAAATGAATTAAACAAATCTCTTGCGCTTGAAAACTTAAGTATGGGCATGTCCGCAGACTACATGGAAGCAATAAGGCATGGATCAACGTTTGTGAGAATTGGAAGCTCTATTTTTGGTCCTCGATCTTAATTTTAGTATTATTTTTTAATTCTTTTATAATTTTTAAGAGATGAACTTTTTTTATAGCAACACAGCCTTCAGTTTTTTTATAATTTGCTTTCGTAACGTGGATAAATATTGCACTACCTTTATTTTTAACTACTGGATTCATATTATAATTTAAAACTAAAATAATGTCATAAACATTATCTTTTTTATAAAGTTTCTCATAATTATATTCAGAGGGTATTTTAATAAGTTTGTTATAATTTTTGGATAGCGGGTCATCACACCAGCCCATATTTTTTTTAATAATAATCTTTTTAATCTTAGATTGAATTCGTTTAATTCTATCTTTTCTGTATAAGATATATTTAATCTTAAAGTTGCCCTTCGGGGTTATAAAATCCCCCTCTCTTCTTTTATTGCCAATTCCCCTTTTACCTAAGGCGCATTTTACTTTATAGTTGTTATAAGTAAGATAATTTTTATTTATTAAAATATGCATAAGTTAAATGTTCAAATTTTAGGTCCCGCTTCATTTGTCTCTACTTTAAATGAATTAAAAAACTTTTTAAAGTTTAATCCAAAAATAGATAACTCAAATAATAATACTAACATTATTCTTTTCCATGTTGACGTATTAATGGATAAAAAACAAAAAGAGTATATTGATAGCAATGGCTCAATTAAAATATGTGTAGGTAAAAAAAATATTTTTATAGATAATTGCGATGCAAGTTTAGAACTACCAGCCACTTTAAAAGAAATCAACGCTATAGTCGAGAACACAGTTGCTAAAAAAAAATTTAATAGAAATTCTTCAATAGAAATTAAAAGCTATTTATTAAATAAAAATGAAAAAAAACTTTCTAAATTAGATGATCATATAGTTCTTACCGAAAAAGAAGTTCAGCTTCTTGAATTATTTTTATATAATAAAAAACCTATATCAAAAGTTAAAATTTTATCTTCTGTGTGGAATTATTCCTCAGATGCAGATACTCATACTGTAGAGACGCACATCTATAGATTAAGAAAAAAAATTTCCGATAAATTTATGGATGAAAAGTTTATTCTTAACAATAAAGACGGTTATTATTTTTGAAAAAAAGAAATAAGATAGCTAAAGATCTTTTTACATCTAAGTATAGAAAAAGAGTAGTGAAACCAAAAAAAGGAAAAGGTAGTTTTAAAAGAAAAAAAAACTAATCTAGGTTATCTTTAAAAAAAGTAATAGTTAAATTGACTGCTTCATTTAATTTTTTTCTATTTTTACCTTTACCACTTTCGTTAGTAATACATTTTTTCCTAGCTTCTTTTCTTGATATTTCAGCTCCGCTATATAAACGAAATGTGCCATCTGGCATTTTAATTATTGGGTCATACCGACATCCATTAACTGCAACACCTTTACCGATTTCACCTTTAGTACTAAAAAAGTGATTAACTTCAGGGATATTAACTAGTTTTACTTTGTTACCTGCTTTTAATAATTCTTGTTCAAGGATTTTACAAGGTTCAACGTAATAATGACTTTCTTCTCCTTTTATAATTAACACTGGAAAATTAAACTTAACTGGATTTTGAAATAAATTACAACCTGGTTCAGCTGAAGCTATAGCTCTCCATGCGTTTGGATTTTTATTATTGTAAGAAGCGCCAATGGTTTTTAATACTTGTTGTGCACCGTAACTAAAACCCGTGTAAAAAAATTTTTCTTTATCAAACCTTTCATCTTTAATTAAAATTTTTCTTAACTCATTTGCATAATTTAAAGCATCAGGAAAACGTGTTTTTTCATTTGCTTTAACAGGTTTTTTATAGAAAGCATCAATGGCAGCAACAGCAAAACCCTGCTTGGTGCCTTCTTTTATAACTCTTTTTGAATATTCATCAGTAGCCCCATCTTGAATTTTTTTGCCATCCCTCGTACTACCATGTTGAGTTATAATTAAAGGTAACTTTCCCGTGATTTTTTTAGGAAAAGAAATTTCTACTAAAACTTCAGAATGATTTGGAAATTTTTGATCAACACTATTAAATTTTAAATATTCAGCAGCTGAAACATTAAGAAAGATTAAATAAAAAAAAATTGTTATATATTTAATCAATTAAGTCTAGCTCCTATTATTTGAATGACTTTCGAGGACATTTTTGTTCCTGTATCTAAACTTTCTTTAGTTGATTTGTTATTAATTAACCCGTGAAGAAAACCACCTGCAAATAAATCTCCCGCACCTGTTAAATCTTTAATTTTGAGGTTATTCTTAGCAGAACATTCTACGATTTCATTTTTATTTATTGCAACTGCACCTTTGTCTCCACGAG
>JADHRE010000006.1 GCA_016777595.1 Candidatus Pelagibacter sp. | reverse complement strand
TTTTAATTTTATTAAAGCACTTTTCCATCAAAGGCATTAATACTGTTTGTTTTTGTGTATAAGCATTTGATTTACCCAAAACTATATAAGTATAATCTTTGCTAATTGCACCTCTTTTTTTTAGAAGTTTTTGAACAATCGCTTTTAATTTTCTTCTTATTCTGTTTCTTTTAACAGCATTACCAATTTTTTTTTTCATTACAAAACTAATGATTAAATTCGATTTATATTTCGGCTGATAAAAATTTTTTGTAGCAAAAACTGAAAAAAATTCTGAATGAGCCTTTTTTTCTTTTAATGTTCTTTTGAATTGGTAGCTTCTTTTTAAGCTTTCAAGCTTAACCATTAAAATAGATTACGTTGAGATTGTCTTTCTTCCTTTTGCCCTTCGTCTTGCTATAAGTTGTCTGCCAGTTTTTGTGGCCATTCTTGCACGAAAACCATGTCTTCGTTTTCTGACTAAATTACTTGGTTGATAAGTTCTTTTCATAAATATTTAAAGGTATATATTTTAAATGATGTCTATTGTACAGGTAAAATATGAGTAAAAATATCAAGATTGTTCTAGGATCAATTTATTTAATTATTTTGATTGCTTTTTTATATTTTATTTTCTCAAAATTCGATATCTCGCGAATTAGTGACTTCTCTTATTACAAAAATATTCAAATAAATTTGGAGGAGTTAATTGGAAAAAATTTAATATTTAACCTTATTTTATTTTTTTTATTTTCAGTTATTTGGGTAGTACTGCTAGGCTTTGGATCACCTATACTTATTATGTCAGGTATACTATTTGGAAAGTGGGTTGGAACGATTATTTCTACGGTATCTATATCATTTGGTGTTCTAAGTTTGTACATAATTGCAAGTTATTTTTTTAAAGATTTAGTGAATCAAATTTTAAAAGTTAGATTTGAAAAATATATAGAACGTTTTCAAAAAAATGAATTTTACTTTTTTTTTATTTTTAGATTTGCAGGCGGATTAGGAATACCTTTTGCTTTACAAAACGTTTTACCAGTAATTTTTAAAATGAAAAACTACAATTATTTTTTTGCTAGTTTCTTTGGTTTTATTCCCAGTTTTTTTATTTGGAATACAATTGGTTCAGGTATTAATAAATTTATCAAGGAAGCAGATGAATTTAATTTTATTAATTTAATTTTCAGTAAAGAGATTTATTTTCCCTATATTGTATTCATAATTTTAATCTTTATTTCTATATTAGTAAAAAAAAATTTTTTTAATGATTGATATAAATAGTAATAATTTAGCAAATAATCCTAGTCCTTATTTACAACAACACAAAGATAACCCTGTTAATTGGCAGATATGGTCTCCAAAGATAATAGAAATTGCCCAAAACAAATCTAAACCCATTTTATTAAGCATAGGGTATGCGAGTTGTCACTGGTGCCATGTAATGGCACACGAAAGTTTTGAAGATAAAGACACGGCAGATTTAATGAATAAATATTTTATAAATATTAAAGTCGATAGAGAGGAAAGACCCGATCTTGACTTTGTATTTCAAAGTTCTTTTCAACTTTTTAATCAAGCAGGTGGCGGATGGCCTCTAACAATGTTTCTTGATGAAAACGGAGTTCCTTTCATGGGTGGAACTTATTTTCCAAAAAGTTCTCAAAACGGACTTCCTTCATTTAAAGAAGTTTTACAAAAGGTTCATGACACTTATCAAGAACAAAAAAAAAATATTATTAAGCAAAAAGATTTAATTATTAAGAATTTAGATTTAAAAAAAAACTCTGTTTTAAGTCAAGATCTAGAACCAATCATTGAAACATCTTTAACCTATCTGGATCCAATTAAAGGAGGATATAAAGGTGCCCCTAAATTTCCTACATTTAATTTATATGAAACACTCTTATATTTTTATAACAAGACAAAGCAAAAAAAATACTTAGATCCAGTAATTCTAATAATTAAACAAATCACCTCTAAAGGAATCTACGACCACGTTGAGGGGGGTATAGCTAGATACACCGTCGACGAAAATTGGATTGTCCCTCACTTTGAAAAAATGCTTTATGACAATACACAATTTATTCTTCTTTTATCCAAGTATTGTAAAATTATTAACGAGGATTACTTTAAAAAAAAACTCGAACAAACAATTGAGTTTTTAAAAAAAGAATTTACAAACAAAGATAATCTTTTGGGATCAGCTTTTGATGCTGATAGCGAAGGTGTAGAAGGAAAATATTATGTTTATGACTATGCAGAAATAAAAGATATTGAAAATATTAGTAAGTATTTTGAATTAGACCCTAAAGGAAATTGGGAAAATAAAACTATTTTAATAGAAAAAAAATTATCATCCAAAGAAATTATTGATAAACTTCTAATGATTAGAAGAAAGAAAAAAAAACCATTTTTTGACGATAAAACTCAGTTAGATTTAAACTGTTTATGGATAAGTGCATTGATTTCAGCTCACGATATTTTGCCAAAAAATAATTATTTAAAATTAGCAGAGGACTTTTATTCTAAAGTAGAGGAGAAATATATTAATAACAATATTAAACATAGCTACTCAAAAGAAGCTGTCTTTTTAGAGGATTATGCTTTCTTAATTAATGCATTGAATGACCTTTCAGATAAGACAATGAACTTTAAATATAAAGATCAAGCAACAAAATTATGTAAGGAGGCAATTACTAAATTTTATATTGAAGAAAAACATATTTTTCAAAAAAATAAGATAGCAAATAATGATATTTTTTTTAAACCAATTGATATAGGGGACAATACAATACCTAATGGTAATGCCGTAATGCTAATTAATCTAATAAGACTTGGTATGATGGAAGAGGCAAAAAAATTAACAGATAGCCTTAACGGATATTTAAATATTTACAAAAATCATATGATGACGGCAATAAGAGCTATAGATTTTTTCAATAATATCAAAGAAGGAAAAAGCTGTAACGAGCAAGGTTGTAAAATTAATGAATAAAAAAAAGGTTAATTGGACAGCTTGGTTAATTCTAGTTATTTTGTGGAATTTTGGTTTTCCAAATGCAACTCCACTTCAAGATGTGCTTGTTGCCGTAATTTTGTCGATATTATTTATCATTATTCAGAATTTGCAATCAAGACACTTGCAAAATCGTAGCTCAAGAAGTAAATTTAAAAATTAATGAAGGGACGCTTATTATGGGAATTCATTACGATTATAAATCTACACGTGGTGATAAAGCCATGAAAAAAGAGGCTAAACGAAAAGCCAGAATAGAACAGAGAAGAGCGAAGCGTTCTAACAACAATTCTAGTGAGTCCGAAGAAAAAATAATGCACGATATTGATAAGCCAATAACGTTAGAGGACTTAACCAACCCAGACAAAAACTAGCTATTTTTAATGAAATCTTTTGAAAAAAAAGATTCTTTATTAAAAAACCGTGAGGAAGCTCTAAAAAAAAATTTAAAAAAAAGAAAAAAATCAAAAAAAAGAAAAGAAAAAAAATGACAGTTCTTTCAGATAAATGGATTAAAAGGACCACAAAAGAAAAAGGAATGATCAAGCCTTTTGTTAGCAAACAGGTAAGAAAAGGAAAAATTTCTTTTGGGCTATCTTCTTATGGATACGATGCTAGAGTTTCCAATGAATTTAAAATTTTTACCAACGTAAACTCTGGTATAGTTGATCCCAAGGTTTTTAAAAAAGAAAGTTTTGTTACGAAAATCGGCAAAGAGTGTATAATTCCTCCCAACTCTTTTGCTTTAGCTAGAACAATTGAATATTTCAAAATTCCTGATAATGTTTTGGTAATTTGTTTAGGTAAATCAACATATGCAAGATGTGGTATTATCGTGAACGTAACACCTCTTGAACCCGGATGGGAGGGTCATGTTACATTAGAATTTTCAAACACCACACCTTTACCTGCAAAAATATATGCTAATGAGGGTGTAGCTCAATTTATCTTTTTGAAAGGAAATGAAAAACCAGGTGTTACCTACGCCAATAGAAAAGGTAAATATATGAAACAAAAAGGTGTAACACTCCCAAAAGTTTAATTTCTTTAATGGAAAAGTTAATAATTAAAGGCAAGAAAGAAATAAGTGGAAAAATTTCAATTTCTGGGTCTAAAAATGCTACCTTGCCTATTTTAGCAGCAAGCATTCTTGCCCATCAGGTTATTCTTAAAAATATTCCTTTAGTTAAAGATATATTCACAATGGTTGAGCTTTTAAATTTTATTGGCTTAAGAATAAAAATTATAAAAAAAAAAAACATTATCAAAATTAACAATAATGATAATAACATTAATACACTTGCTCCCTATAAACTTGTTAAAACCATGAGGGCTGGAGTGCTTGTTTTAGGATCGTTACTAACTAAATACGGAAAAGCAAAAGTATCTTTGCCAGGAGGGTGTGCTATAGGCACAAGACCTGTTGACCTACATTTATTTGCCTTAAAAAAACTTGGAGCAAAAATAAGAATTAAAAATGGATACATAATAGCTGAAGCAAAAGAAGGTTTAAAAGGTAATATTATTAAATTTCCTAGCATATCAGTGGGAGCAACAGAAAATGCATTACTAGCTGCTACCAATGCAGAGGGAACAACTATACTTAAAAATTGTGCAATTGAACCAGAAGTTAAAGACTTAATAACGTTTCTCAAAAAATTAGGATTAATTATTAATTTAAAAGGAAGAAGCATAATTGTAAAACAAAGAAAAATAAAAAAATCACAAATTGTTCATAATGTAATTTTTGATAGAATAGAACTAGGCACTTACATGATCGCCAGCGCTTTACAGGTAAAAAACAATATTACAATCAACAAAATCGACCCAAAAATAATCAAAAATGAAATAGACATTTTGAAAAAAATAGGTGTTAAAATAAAACTAAAAAAAACTTCAATCATAATTAAAAAAAATAAAAAATTAAAAAAAATAAATATTTCAACGAAACCTTACCCTGGCTTTCCAACTGATTTGCAAGCCCAATTAATGGTACTTTTAACTCAAGCAAACGGTGTATCTAAAATAAGAGAAGATATATTTGAGAATAGGTTTATGCATGTTCCGGAATTAAAGAGAATGGGAGCAGATATTGAAATTAAAAACAAGACAGCGATAATTAAAGGCCCAACAAAATTAACTGGTGCTGAAGTTATGGCTACTGACTTAAGAGCTTCAGTAAGTTTAGTTTTAGCTGGGTTGGCTGCAGAGAATAGAACTACTATAAATCGAATTTATCATCTTGATCGGGGATATGAGTTTTTGGAAAGAAAATTAAAAAGTTGCAAGGCTGAAATCGAAAGAGTTTGAAATGAAGCCCAAAAATCTTAGACTTATTGCAAGAACAGAAGACGATTTGAGAGTAGTATCTGCCCACCTTCAAGACTCAATAGCAAGTATTTCTGATATAGCTAACCTAAAAAAAAATAGAATTTTTCTAATGCAATTAAATCGTTTTATGTGGGAAGATGTTGAAAAAGGTGTATTTAGAAAAAATAAACGTATAAGGACAATTTTGAAATTTGAAAATGTTTTAAAAATATTATCAAAAAACATCAATCAACTTAATAAAGATAAATTTTTAGATTTTCTGGCTATTGAAACAAATATTACGCCTGATAATAACTATGAAATGAAAATAATTTTTGCTGGAGACTCAATTATCAGGGTTATTTCTGAAGTTATAGAGGTTACTCTAGATGATCAGGGAGAAGCTTGGAACACAAAAAATAAACCAAAACATAAAACTTTATGAAGATCAAAGTATTAAATTTTAATAATAAAAATTCCTTAAAAATTTTGAAATTATTTTTAGATAAAAGAAAATCTATTCAAAAAAATCAAACAAGAATTGTAAGTAAAATAATTCAAAATGTTAAAAAAAATGGAGATAAGGCAGTTATAAGTTATGAAAAAAAATTTTCGAAATTAAAACTAAAGTCTGCTAAAATTTTTTTTTCAACCGCGGAAATAAATAAAATTTTAAAGAAAACAGATTTAAAAATAAAAAAATCAATAGATTTGGCTTTCAATAGAATAAAAAAATTTCACTCAAAACAAAAATTCTCATCTTTTACATTTAAAGATAGATATAAAAATCAACTTTCCTACAAATATTCTTCTATAGAAAAAGTAGGAGTTTATGTTCCAGGAGGAACTGCGAGTTATCCAAGCACAGTTTTAATGAATTGTATCCCCGCAATCGTGGCTGGAGTTAAAAATATATATTTAACCACCCCTTCTTTAGACTCAAAGGTAAATCCAGCAATCGTTTACGCCGCGAAAAAATGTGGAGTAAAAAAAATTTATAAGACAGGTGGAGCTCACACAATTGCAGCTTTTGCATACGGGACAAAAAAAATTGAAAAAGTAGACAAGATAGTTGGGCCAGGAAATGCATTTGTAGCTTGCGCCAAAAAAGAAGTTTATGGTGACGTGGGCATCGATATGGTTGCAGGACCATCTGAAGTTAGTATAGTCGCAGACAAGTATGCCGATCCAGATTTAGTTGCTGCAGATTTAATTGCACAAGCAGAACATGATATATATGCTCAATCGATATTAATAACAAATAATAAAAATTTAATACATTTAGTTAATTTGTCCGTAAAAAAACAATTAACAAAACTACCAAAAAAAAAAATTGCCTACCAAAGTTTGAAAAAATTTGGATTAGTTGTTTTAGCCAAAAATAAGAAAAAAATTATAGAAGCAATCAACACCATAGCCCCTGAACATTTAGAGTTATATACAAATTTTAATAAAGAAATAATTAAAGGTATAAAAAATGCTGGATCAATATTTATTGGTAAATTTTCTCCAGAAGCAATTGGGGATTATATTGCTGGGCCAAATCATGTGTTGCCAACCTCAGGATCAGCAAGATTTTCATCTGGTTTATCAGTTAATGATTTTTTAAAACGTCACTCAGTGATAAAAATTACAAAAACAGGTATTGAAAGATTAGGCTCATCGGTTATAAATTTAGCTCAGCATGAAAATTTAGATGGTCATGCAAACTCAGTAAAATTAAGAATTAAAGAAAAAGGAAACTAATTGGCTAAACAAGAAACTCTAGAATTTAAAGGAAAAGTTACAGAACTTTTACCTAACGCAATGTTCAGAGTTAAATTAGAGAATAACCATGAAATTCTTGCGCATACAGCCGGAAAGCTAAGAAAAAATAGAATTAGAGTTCTAGCTGGAGATAATGTAATGGTTGAAATGACGCCATACGATTTGACTAAAGGTAGAATTACTTTTAGATTTTAGGCCTTGTAGCTCAGTAGTAGAGCAGTACCCTGAAAAGGTATGTGTCGTAAGTGCGATTCTTACCAAGGCCACCATCACTCAGTTTTTCACATCGAAATATAAAAATTAATCTGATAATTGTATATTTATGGATAAAAGAATTGGACTATTTTGGTTGAGAGATGACTTTAGAGTTACAAAAAATGACGGACTTATTGAGGCAACAAAAAATCATGACCAAGTTGTGGTTTTTTACCTTTATAAACAAGCAACCTATCAGAAACAGCAAGCTCAAAAATGGTGGCTCAGCAAGTCTCTTCTTAACTTTCGAAAAAAATTAAACAATCTCAATATAAATCTCGAAATAATAGAAACAAATTCCTATAAATTTTTTTTTGATAAGCTTTTTAAAAACAAAGACTTTAAAATTTATTGGAATAAAGTTTACGAACCAGATTATATAAAATTTGATAAATATTTATTTAGAAATTTTAAAAATAAAAATATTGCTTTTAAAATATTTAAGGGAAACGTCCTTAATGAAATTGATGAAATTAAAAAAAAAGATGGCACCCCATTCAAAGTATTTACACCGTTTTGGAGAAATGCTGAGAAATACTACATTGAAAAAATTCCTTCAAAAAAAAAAATGATAAAAAAATGTAAAAAAAAAATTAATTATTTCAAAAATTGTATTGAACCAGAAAAAATATTACCAAAAAAAGATTGGTTTAAAAATTTTGAAAATATTTGGTTTCCTGATGAAGAAAGTGCTTTAAAGGAATTACAAAAATTTATTCAAGATAGAATTTCTGGCTATTCTGAGGGAAGAAATTTTCCAAATATAGTTGGGACGTCTAAATTATCTCCATTTATAAAATTCGGCCAGATACACGTAGAAACAATTTGGACCGAATGTAGAAGAAGAAAATTAAAAAGTATAGGAATATCAAAATATTTAGCTGAAATTGGTTGGAGGGAATTTAATCATTCATTAATAAATCACTTTCCTTTCATGTTGGAAAATAATTATTCGAAAAAATTTGATAAATTTCCTTGGGAAAAAAATTCTAAATTTTTAAGCGCTTGGAAAAAGGGTTTGACCGGCTATCCAATAGTTGATGCAGGGATGAGAGAACTTTATGCCACCGGATGGATGCACAATAGAGTTAGAATGATCGTAGGGTCGTTTTTAGTGAAACATTTATTGATTAACTGGAAAGAAGGTGAAAAATATTTTAAAAATTGCTTACTAGATTATAGTCCAGCCAGCAACGTTGCAGGCTGGCAGTGGGTTGCCGGTTGTGGTGCGGATGCCGCTCCTTACTTTAGAATATTTAATCCAATTTTGCAGGGTGAAAAGTTTGATAAAGAAGGAGAGTATGTTAAAAAATGGGTTCCAGAATTAAAAGATCTTCCAAAAAAATTTATTCATAAACCTTGGGAACTTAATGAAAAAAAATTTAAATTAGGAAGAGATTACCCCTATCCGATTGTTGAACATAAGGTTGCTAGAATAAAAGCTTTGAATGCATTTAAAAAAATTTAAGATTTAAATATTTCCGTGGCAATATTTAAATTTTTTTCCCGAACCACAAGGACACTTTTCATTTCGTCCAACTTTTTTTTCTGAATTGGCTTGTTGAATTTCATTTTGATTTTTTTTATTCGTTTCTTCATTTGATACAACTATATTAAGATTTAAAAGAAATTTAATTAAGTCATTTTTAATTTTCATCAATAGGCCTTCAAATAAAATAAAAGCTTCTTTCTTAAATTCTGATAAAGGATCTTTTTGTCCGTATTGTCTTAAGCCAATGACCTGTCTTAGTTGTTCTAAATATTGTAGATGAGATCTCCAAGAAAAATCGATAATTTGTAAAAATATTTTTTTCTCCAAACTAATATTTTGATTTTTACCTAAAATACTTACTCTTTTATCTTTTTTTAAAGAATATAAACCTTGTATAGTTTTTTTAAATTCAATTTCCTCAAGTTTTCCAAATTTTAATAATTCGATATCAGTAATTACATTTCCAGTAATAGACTTTATTTCTGTTAGATAGTTTTTTTCGCTACCAGACTTTTGAAAATTTACCCGAGCTATATTTAGATTTACGAGTATTTCATCAAAAAAATTTTCTAAAATTTCATTGATGTTCTGCTCTTTTAGAATTTTTAGTCTTTGAGAAAAAATCACCTGTCTCTGATCATTCATTACATCATCAAACTTAATTAATGTTTTTCTTATATCAAAGTTTCTACTTTCAACTTTCTTTTGAGCTCTTTCCATGGCTTTATTGATCCATGGATGATCAATAGACTCATTTTCTTTTAATCCTAATTTTTGAAGCATTCCATCAATCGAGTCTCCCCCAAAAATTCTCATTAATTCATCTTGTAAGCTTATAAAAAAAATTGTGCTCCCCGGGTCACCTTGTCTGCCAGCTCGACCTCTTAACTGATTATCTATTCTTCTACTTTCGTGCCGTTCGGTTCCAATAATAAATAATCCACCCAGTTTTTTAACTTTTTCTTCATTTTTTTTTATCTGTTCTTCATTTTCTTTTTTTCCTTCATAAATAAAATCTTTATTTCCCCCCAATTTAATATCTGTCCCACGTCCAGCCATATTGGTAGCAATTGTAACTGCATTGATTTTTCCAGCTTCTGCAATAATACGCGCTTCTTTCTCATGTTTTTTCGCATTTAAAATATTATGTCTAATTTTTTTATTGTTAAGAAAAGATGAAATTTTTTCAGACTTTTCAATACTAGTTGTTCCTACTAATACTGGTTGACCTTTTCTATTACATTCAATTATTTTATTTGTAATTGCATTATATTTTTCTACTTCAGTTCTATATATCTGATCATTAAAATCTTTACGTAACATTTTTTTATTTGTTGGGATTGAAACTACTGGTAACTTATATATGTCAAAAAATTCCTCTGCCTCAGTCATTGCAGTACCAGTCATTCCAGATAGTTTTTGATACAACCTAAAATAATTTTGATAAGTTATTGATGCTAATGTTTGATTCTCCTCTTCAACTTTTACATTTTCTTTAGCTTCGATGGCCTGATGCAATCCATCTGAAAATCTTCTGCCGTCCAAAATTCTTCCTGTGAATTCATCAATTATTTGCACCTTGTCATCTCGAATTATGTAATCAGCGTCTTTGTTAAAAAGTAAATTGGCTTTTAAAGCTTGATTAACATGATGAACTAAATCTAAATTAGATGGATCATAAAAATTATTATTTTTTAAAATTCTTTTTTGTATTGCAAGTTTTTCAATTTTGTCAATTCCTTCATCAGTTAGTATTACATTTTTATTTTTTTCATCTAATTCATAATCGTTCTTTTTTAAATGACTTATAAATTCATTTGACGTTTTATAAAGAGTTGTTTTATCTTCAACTTTTCCAGAAATTATAAGAGGTGTTCTAGACTCATCAATTAAAATACTATCCACCTCATCAACAATGCAATAGTTATGATTGCGCTGAACCATATCCTCTAGTTCATATTTCATATTATCTCTTAGATAATCAAAACCTAGTTCATTGTTTGTTGCATATGTTATATCGTTTTTATAATTTTTTTTTCTTTCATTATCATCAAGATTATTTGTAATACACCCAGTTGATACACCGAGGTATCTAAAAACTTTTCCCATCCATTCAGAGTCCCTTTTAGCCAAGTAATCATTCACAGTTACAATGTGCACACCTTTTCCTTCTAAAGAATTTAGATATGCAGGCAACGTTGAAACAAGAGTTTTACCTTCACCTGTTTTCATTTCGGCAATTTTTCCTTTATGAAGAATTAGTCCGCCAGCGAGTTGTACATCGTAGTGCCTCTCACCTAGAGTTCTTTTTGCAGCTTCTCTGACTAGAGCAAAACTCTCTGGAATAATATTGTCAATAATTAAAGATCCATTTTGAGCATATTTTTTGAAATTAAATGTCTTTTCTTTAAAATCTGTCTCAGTTAAAGATTTTAATTCATTTTCTTTATTATTAATGGCCTCTATTATATTTTGAATTTTGTCTAATTCTTGTTGATTAGAGCTTTTAAATATTTTACTAAAAGTTCTTGTAAATAAATTCATTATACATCTATATATGTATTATTAATTTAAATTAAACAGCAATAATGACAATAAATATTAAAAATTTCTTAAACAACAAAACAAAATTATCTAAAATGGGTGAGTTTCAAAGCCTAAAACAAATAGAGGGATTAGAAATGGCAGCTATATCTGCAGATCTATATAGAGATGGAAGAGACGATCTAGCATTATTCTATTTTTCAAAAGGAGCTAACTATGCAACTTTGAACACTACTAATAGTATTACTTCTGAATTTATTCCCTGGAATAATAATTCTCATAAAAAAATTATAAAAGGTCTACTTGTTAACACAAAAAATGCAAACACGTTTACAGGAAAACAAGGAAAAGAGAGTATAGATACACTGGCAAAAAATTTGTCAAGAATTCTTACTATTAAAGAGTCTAAAAATCAAAAAGGAACTAGTGAGACTGTAAAAATAAAGGATTTAATATTCGCTTCTACTGGAGTTATTGGAGAAGAATTTCCTGTTGAAAAAATTAGAGAGAGATTACCTGACTTAGTCGATAGATTAAGAGATGTGCACAATAAAATGTATTGGATAAAAATTGCTTCAGCAATTATGACAACTGACACTAAACCGAAGTTGGCTTATGAGGAAATTATTATTGGCGATGAACTTATAAAAATTTCAGGTATTGCAAAAGGATCTGGTATGATAGCTCCAAATTTAGCAACAATGCTTTCATTTATTTTTACAAATGCTGATATTAATTCTAACTTATTAAAGACACTTTTAAAAAGAGCAGTTGCAAATTCTTTTAATGCAATTACTGTAGATAGTGATCAGTCAACTAATGACATGGTTTCTATTTTTTCTACCAGAGCTGTCAAAATTGGGCAAAATATATCTCTGAACGATAAAGCTGTTCAAAAGTTTGAAATGGCATTGAAAAAATTATGCTTAAATCTTGCAAAACAAATAGTTGTAGATGGAGAAGGAGCCAAAAAATTTTTAACAATTAACGTTATTAATGCGAAATCTTTAGGTAGTGCAAAAAATATTGCTTTTTCAATCGCAAATTCACCATTAGTTAAAACAGCAGTTGCTGGAGAGGATCCAAATTGGGGAAGAATAGCTATGGGTATAGGAAAATCAGGAGAGATAGTTGATCAAAAAAAACTAAAAATTAAAATTGGAAATTTTCTAGTCGCAGAAAATGGAAAAATTTCTGAAAATTATGATGAGCAGAAATTAAAAGAATACATGCAGTGGGACTCAATCGAAATTGAAATTAACTTAAAACTTGGAAGTGATGCTTTCAAATGTTATACATGTGATTTTACTCATGATTACATAGATATTAATGCTGATTATAGAAATTAGATGATAAAATATAATTTAAAATGTCAAAAAGATCATGAATTTGAAAGTTGGTTTTCTAGCTCAGAAGAGTTTGAGAAACTAAACAAAAAAAAAATGCTTGAATGTATATACTGCTCATCCAAAAAAATAAAAAAATCAATAATGGCCCCAATGATTTCCAATTTAAAAAGCAAGAAAGAAAAAATTGTAACTATTAAAGAAGATTTAAAAAATGAAAGGAATAGACTTTTACAAATAAGAAAATACATAGAAAAAAATTTTGAGTATGTCGGAAAAAATTTCAGCAAAAAAGTTAGGGAAATTTATTATGATAAAAAAAATAAAAAAGCTATTTATGGCACAGCAACTCCTCAGGAAAGAGAAGAATTAGCTGATGAGGGTGTAGACTTATTATCAGTGCCTTGGATTGAAAAAGATAATTAAATTTTTAAACTACTAATTATATAATTTACCGATAGATCATCAGATTTTTTCCATTTTTTCAATAACGGATTAAATGTTAAACCTTTAATATCTATAGTAGAAAATTTTTCATTATTTAACATTTTTTCAAGTTCTTCTGGTTTAATAAATTTATTCCAGTCATGTGTTCCAATAGGCAACCATCTCAAAATATACTCAGCTCCAATAATTGCTTTCAAATAGGAAGTAAAAGATCTATTTAAAGTAGCAGTAAACATTAGGCCATTTTTTTTTAATAATTTATTACAAGATTGAATATATAAATTTACATCACTTACATGTTCAATTATTTCAAGATTAAGAATAATATCGAAATTTTCAAACCGGTCAAAGTTTTCTGGTGAAGCGTTGAGATAATCTATTTTCAGCCCATTTTTTTTAGAGTGTAGTTTTGCAACTTCGATATTTTTTTCAGATGCATCAATACCGGTTACGTTACCCCCTAGTCTAGCCATTGGCTCACTTATAAGACCACCTCCACAACCTATATCCAAGATATTAAATCCATTTAAAAAATTAGCCTTATTTTTTTTTATTCTATAATGATTTTTAATACTTTCCGTTATGTACTCAATTCTTATTGGATTAAACATATGCAAAGGTTTAAATTTTCCATTAACATCCCACCATTCATCAGCTAATCTTGAAAACTTTTGAATTTCTTCTTTATTTATAGTAGTACTCATTTTTAATAATTTTATTTTTTTTTAAATATCTATAATTTATTATATTACATTCTTAAATGGTTAAAAAAGTACTAAAGTTTGGTGGAACATCTGTTGGAACGACTGAAAGAATACGGCATGTTGCAAATATAATTCAAAAAGAAAGCTCCTTAGGCAGTAAAATTATTGTAGTAGTTTCAGCAATGTCAGGTAAAACTAATGAACTTATAAAACTTTCAAAAGAAATTTCAAATGAATTTAATAAAAGAGAACTTGATGTTCTACTTTCGTCTGGAGAACAAGTTACCTGCGCACTTCTTGCTGGTGCTTTAATAAAATTAAGCATTAAAGCAAAGTCCATGTTAAGTTGGCAAATTCCTATAATTACAAAAGGAGAACATACCAATGCTAGAATTATTAATATGCACGTTGAAAAAATAAATAAGTGTTTAGATAATGGTGAGGTTATAATCATACCAGGTTTTCAAGGTATCTCAAAAAATGGAGATGTTACTACAATTGGAAGAGGAGGTTCTGACGCAACAGCAGTTGCAATCGCAAAAATATTTAATGCTGACTCTTGTGAAATTTACACAGATGTGGATGGAGTTTTTTCAACCGATCCTAATAAAATACCAGTGGCGAAAAAAATTGACAAAATTTCTTATGATGAGATGCTAGAACTATCATCTTTGGGTGCAAAAGTGATGCAATCATCTGCTGTTCAAACAGCCATGATGTATGACATCCCTCTTGAGGTGAGGTCAACCTTTACAGAGAGAAAAGGTACTAAAATTTTTAGCCAAGAAAATATTGATTATACAAAAAGTGTAACTGGAGTAGCATATTCAAAAGACGAAGCTAAAATTACTGTTATTGGCGTAGAAGACAGGCCCGGGATTGCCGCAAATATATTTGAGTTATTGAGCAAAGCTCAAATAAACGTTGATATGGTCATCCAAAATATCTCTTCAGATCAAAAAACTACTGACATAACTTTTACAGTTAAAAGAGACGATGTTTCTAAAACTAAACAAATTTTAAAAAATAATAAAGATATAAAATACGTAGCGATAATTCAAAATGATAAAGTTGCTAAAATTTCAATTGTTGGCGCAGGGATGGTCTCGACTCCAGGAGTTACTTATAGAATGTTTAGAGCTTTATCTGATGAAAATATTAATATTTTAGCCATTTCAACTTCAGAGATTAAACTTTCAGTAATCATTGAAGAGAAATATACTTTAAAGGCTATTAAAAAACTGCATACAATTTTTGATTTAGATTAAAATGGAAATTAGACCATATAGAGCTATTAAAAGAAAAATTACTAAAAAAATAAAAGTAGGAACTGTAAGTGTTGGTGGAAATTCAATTATTAGCGTTCAATCAATGACAAATACATTAACCACAGATATTAAAGGGACAATCAGTCAAATTCATGCTTTAGAGGAAGCAGGAGCAGATATAGTTAGAGTTTCTTGTCCAGATGAAGAGTCAACAAAGGCAATAAAAGAAATTGTTAAAGCAGTTTCAATTCCCATTGTAGCCGATATTCATTTTCATTATAAAAGAGCCATTGAAGCAGCAGAAATGGGAGCTAGCTGTCTAAGAATCAATCCAGGAAATATTGGAAACAGCCAAAGAGTACTGGAGGTTATTAAGGCGGCTAAAAACAATAATTGCTCGATTAGAATTGGAGTAAACGCAGGATCCTTAAGTAAAAATTTATTAGAGAAATATAAAGAACCTTGTCCAGAGGCTTTAGTTGAGAGCGCACAAGATAATATTAAACTTCTTGAAGATAATGATTTTTTTAATTTTAAAATAAGCGTAAAATCTTCTGATATATTTTTAACTGTTAAAGCTTATAGATTATTATCAGAAATTTGTGATTATCCTTTGCACCTAGGAGTAACAGAAGCAGGAGGACTATTGACCGGAAGCATAAAATCTTCGATTGGAATTGGTCAACTTTTAATGGAAGGTATTGGAGACACCATAAGAGTTTCTTTGTCATCAGATCCCCTTGATGAAGTAAGAGCTGGTTATGAAATTCTTAAATCTTTAGGTATTCGCTCAAGGGGAGTTAATATTATATCTTGTCCGTCTTGTGCAAGACAAGCCTTTCCAGTTATAGAAACTGTGAAATTATTAGAAAAAAAGTTAGCTCATATAAAAAAACCTATTAACCTCTCAATAATTGGGTGTGTAGTCAACGGACCTGGTGAAGCTGCTCAAACAGAAATTGGTTTGACTGGTGGTGGGCAAGATAATAATCTTTTATATCTTTCAGGCATTCCACACAGCAAGGTTCCAAGTTCTGAAATTATTGAGAAGGTTGTGAAACTTGTAGAAGAAAAAACAAAAGAAATATAATCCAAATGATGGTCCCCATAAATAAAGTGAAAGATATCATAAATAAGCATGATGCTCTAGAAAAAGAATTATCGTCAGGAAATATTGATCCTAAATTTTTTGCAAAAAAGTCTAAAGAATATTCCAGCTTGGGAGGTATAATTAAAATTGCAAGAGAATATCTAAATTTTGAAAGTGAAAAAAAAGATTTAATAAATATGGTTCAAGATAAATCGATTGATAAAGATATAATTGAATTAGCTCAAAAAGATTTAGATGAATTAATCTTAAAAAAAGAAAAATACGAAAACGATCTAAAATTATTTTTATTGCCCAAAGATGAAGATGATAATAAAAATGCGATTGTGGAAATTAGAGCGGGCACTGGTGGATTAGAAGCCTCTCTCTTTTGTGCAGACTTATTTAAAATGTATGAAAAAGTTTGCTCAAAGAAAAAATGGAAATTAGAAATTATAAATATATCAAAAAGTGAAGCAGGTGGATTCAAAGAAGTAATCTTTTTAGTGAATGGAGATGATATATACTCATATTTAAAATATGAGTCCGGAGTACATAGAGTTCAAAGGATACCTGAAACAGAAACTCAAGGGAGAGTACATACATCAGCAGCAACCGTAGCGGTATTACCTGAAGCAGAGGAAGTGGACATTCAAATAAAGGAGTCTGATTTAAGAATTGATGTGTTTAGAGCCGGTGGACCAGGAGGTCAATCTGTCAACACAACTGATAGTGCAGTTAGAATTACTCACATTCCAAGCAACGTTGTTGTAAGTCAACAGGATGAAAAATCTCAACACAAGAATAAAGCTAAAGCGTTAAAGATTTTAAGGTCCAGAGTATATGAGGCAGAAAAAAGAAAAAAAGATCAAGAAAGATCTAGTAGTAGAAGAAGTCAAATTGGATCAGGTGATAGATCGGAAAGAATAAGAACTTATAATTTCCCCCAAGGAAGAGTGACAGATCATCGAATTAACCTAACTCTTCATAAATTAGACGAATTTTTAAGCGGAGAGATACATGAGGAAATGAATCAAGAGCTTAGATTAAAAGAACAGAGTTTAAAACTTAAAAATTTAAATTCATGAATACTTTAGAGGCAATAAAATTTGGTTCGAATTTACTCAAAGAAAAAAAAATTCAATCTTATATTTTAGATTCAGAGTTATTACTCTCAAAAACATTAAACAAATCAAGAGAGAAAATTTTGACTAATCTAGATGTGGGGATTAAAAAAAAAAATTTTAATATTTTTAAAGATTATTTAATAAGAAGATCTAAAAATGAACCAATAGCTTATATATTTGGAGAAAAAGAATTTTGGAGTAAAAGTTTCAATGTAAATAAGCATACTTTAATTCCAAGACCTGAAACTGAGTTGCTGGTTGATGAATTATTAAAAATATTTAAAGGCAAAAAAATATCAATTTTAGATATTGGCACCGGTTCAGGTTGTATTATTGTAAGTTTATTAAGTGATCTAGGACAATCCATTGGAACAGGTGTTGACGTTTCCAAAAGCGCAATTTTAATGGCAAAAAAAAATGCAAAGAAGTATAAATTAACCAATAGAATTAAATTTTTAACTAAGTCTTTTGAAAATATATTTGATAAAAAATTTGATCTAATTGTATCTAATCCACCGTATATAGAGCGAAATGCTATTAAAAATTTAAGTGAAGACATAAAAAAATACGAACCTAGAATGGCACTAGATGGTGGAAATGATGGGCTTGACCTTATTAAAAAAGTTATCTACAAATCTAAATATATTTTAAAGATTAACGGTGCGCTTGCCTTAGAAATTGGCAATGAGCAAATAAAAAAAGTTTCAAAAATATTAGCTGACAACAACTTTAGAGCTGGAAGCGTTATTAAAGATTACAAAAATAATATTAGGTGCATAATCGCTTATAAAAAATAAATGAACAACAACAATAGAAGAAGAAATTTTAGACCGAGACCGCAAAAAAGTAATTTTAGAAGAAGAGGCGTGTCATCAGTCTCTAGCAGCTCTAATAGCTTTAATAATAACGGCAATCTGAACTTTAACAGAAATGGCTCAATGAATAATATTCATAATGTTGAAAAGGCTATGCAAAAATATCAACAACTTGCGAAAGATGCTCAAAGCAATGGAGATCCAGTGTTAGCACAAAATTATCTGCAACATGCAGACCATTATCTAAGAAGATATAATGAGTTGAATGAAAGAAGAGAAAATTCTATCGAAAAAATTACACCTGAAAAAGATTCTTCACTCAAAGAGGAGTCTCTAAAAAAAGACACGCAGCAAACAACAAATTAAAAAAAATTATCTAAGATTAGCTAATTTTAAATCTATTTTAATTCTATCTAATTCAAATTGATTTCTTTCTTCGCCTGAAAGTGTTTTGCCTGAAGGTAATTTTAGTCTTTGAGAATTTACTTTTTTACCATTAACTAAAACTTCATAGTGTAAGTGAGGGCCAGTTGACAAGCCTGTAGAACCAACGTAGCCAATTATTTGCCCTTGTTTAACTTTTCTTCCTTCTCTTATTCCTTTAGCAAAAGATTTCATATGTGCATAAATTGTTTCATAAGTAGAATTGTGTTTTATCTTGACGCAGTTACCACCTCCACCGCACCATCTAGCTCGAGTAACTGTTCCTGAACCCGAAGCCATAATCGGTGTTCCGCTTGGTGCAGCAAAATCAGTTCCTCTATGCATTTTATTATATCCTAATATAGGATGTTTTCTCATTCCAAACGAAGATGACAATCTTGCTCCATTGATTGGCGTCTTCATTAGAGATTTAGTTATACTTTTTCCTTTGATGTCATAAAAGTCTTCAGAATTATTAAATCTGAAATTATAAAGATTTATTTCTTCTCCATTAACGAACATGGAAGCATAAATTATTTTACCAGTATCTCTCACCTGATTGTTATCATCTTCAAATTTCTCATATAAAATCTCAAACCAATCTCCTTGTCTAATGTCTCTTTGAAAATCAACTTCAAATCCAAAAATTCTTGCAAACTCTACAATAATATTTGGTTCAATTCCCGAATCGATTGCTGAACTATACAAATTGTTTGTAATAACATTTCTTACAACAACTTCTTTTCTATTTAGCTGTAAGATGTTTTCCTTTACTTCAAAACTGTTTTGAGATTTTCTTATTTCTACACTAGTCGTATTATTTATAGGATATACTAAGTTGACTATAGTGTTGCTACCATTCTCAAGTTTCTTTAAAATTAGAGAAAGCTTTCTCCCCGAATAGATATTGGCAAGTTTTCTTACTTTTAATTGAACAGAAATTTCTCCAATTTCTTCACTTCTAACTTTGAACTTCTTTAATATCTTTTCAACTGTATCATTATTTTTAATCACATAATCTATTTCCTCATAAGGGCTATTAATTTTAGAGATTAAATAATTGGTTAAATTAGAAAATTCTGTTTCTTTAGTAATTTCTTTTAAGTTATTTGAGTAGTCATCATTTTTTTTTTTAATAAAGTTTGATGAAAGAAAAAAAAGAGTAGAAAAAAAAATTAAAAAGGCAATTAAAACAAAAAGATTATTACCTTTAACTTGCAAGGATTTAACCCCAAAAAAAGAAAAAAAATTAAGCTTATTTTTGGTGAAAATAGAAATTTTTTGAATTATCGTCATAGTTGTTTTTTATAAAAATAAGATGATCATTGCAATGCTATATGGTTAAAAAGCCTTTATTTTACTGCTTATTTTAAAGAATATACGCCTTGACTTATAACTAATTTGTAATAAAACCAGCCCTCACCTCTACTTAATTAATATTTTAATGGGGCTAGAGGTGTGTAGATTTTGAAGTTCAAAATCTTAGCTTTTTTAAATTGTAAATTTTTAAGAAGAGAAGTGTGGACGGCTAGGTTAATAAAGAAATTGTCGTACACACTTTAACGAAAAATATTTTTGATTTATTTCAAAATTATTAAAGCTAGTGTGCGCC
>JADHRE010000032.1 GCA_016777595.1 Candidatus Pelagibacter sp. | reverse complement strand
CCAACCATAATTCTCGCCGTATTTAACTTCTCCAAACCAATCACCTCCTTTTGCTCCATGATTAGTTATATAAATTTTGTTATCAAAAGGAGATAAATCCATCCCCTGCGGATTTCTTACTCCAATTTGAAAAATTTCTGGTAACCAATCTTTTTTGTCTTTGAATTTAGGATTATCTTTAGGAATTCTTCCGTCTAAATGAATTCGAATAATACTCCCAGGGTGTTTTTTGGGATCTTGAGCGATCATTCCCTCTCCTCTTTCACCAGCAGTTACATAAATGAAATCATCTTTTATAACTAATCTTGAACCAAAGTGATAACCTGAATTTATAGGTGGTTTTGCACTAAAAATATTTTGAAAATTTAATTCTAAATCATTAAATTCGGCTTTTGCAACAGATGTGCTGGAGTATCCTTTTTTTTGATCTTCAGTATATGAAACAAAAACTTGGTCTTTATAATAAAGCACCTCAAGCAAGCCGCCTTGCCCATCTTCTAAAATATTTAAATTATGTTTAATTTTTCTAATATTTTTATTACTTAAATTTACTAATAATAGATTTCCTGACTTTTCTGTTATTAACAATTCGTCATTGTTTACAAATGTTAAGCTCCACGGGTTGTCTAATCCATTTATTATTTGATCTAATTTTGGTTCTTTGGCAAATATATTGAAGGTGTAAAAAAAAATTAATAAAGTAATTAAAGTATTTTTTTTCATTTGACTAGAATAAACATTTTATTTTTGTTAGCAAAGTTAATAGATTTTTTTTTGTCTAAAAAAATATTTTTTTTATGTTTTAAAACTATACCTTTAAGACCAGCAACTTTACATTGTTTTAAAGTATTCAATCCAACTGTTGGAAGGTCAACTCTCAAATCTTGTTTTTTTTTTGGAAATTTAACCAAAACTCCATTATTGATATTTTTAATCTTTTTAATCATTTTAATCATTTGTTTCGTTCCACCTTTTTTTTCAAGTGTAACTTGATTGTTTCTACTTATTGCACCTTGAACATGACTGTATTGATTTGATCTCTTTAAATATTTTAAAGCATTGTTTATTTCTGATTGATCTTTTTTATCAGGTCTGTGTTTAGAATAATTACCTTTTGCTAATGCGAGCTCAGGAGTATATGTAGTAGAACTTATAGTTTGTATTTTTTCATTTTTTAAAATATTTATTATTTCTTTCAAAAGCGCAGCATCTCCCAGTTTGGCTTTTTTTATAATTCTGGGAATATAATATACCCCTTTTAAATCTAGTTTAATTTTCGAAAAATTTGGTTTATTAACCTTTCCTGCAAAAAGGATTTTTTTACATTTATTTTTTTTTAAAATTGAAATTATTTTACCAAACTGACCGATTGAAACAGAAAAAGAATTTTTATCTCTTTTAAAGGTATTTCTTCTAGTTAGATCAATTATTATATATTTTTTTTTTGCTTTTAATTTTTTATGAATATATTTTGGAAAATCTGTTTCTCCAAAAATTAGCCCAATCATAATTTAATTTAGAGGCGTACAAATTGGTCTTTTTTTATCTTTCTCTATAAAACGTATTACTTCAGAGACTAATTCGTTTTCTTTGTACTCACCATTAATTTTGCTTAAGTTTTCATGTAGATTTTTTGATGAAAATATTTCTTTATATGCTTTATCTAATCCAATAATTTTTTTATTATCATATTTTTTTCTTCTTAGACCTATTAAATTTAATCCCTGAAGATAATTTCTATTCCCTATTGATAAACCAAATGGGGGGACGTCTTTTAAAACACCAGTCATTCCTCCAATCATTGCTAATCTGCCAATTCTAGTAAACTGTTGAACCGCTGAATTTCCTCCTATCACAACAGAGTCTTCTATTTTTACATGGCCTCCTAAAGGAACATTGTTTGCTATAATTACGTTATTGCCAATTATACAATCATGAGCAACGTGTGAAGATATCATAAATAAACAATTATTCCCTATAATGGTTTTAGACCCACCACCTTCTGTGCCAGGATTAATAGTAACATATTCTCGAATAATATTATTTTCACCTATTGATAAGCTATTTTTTTCATTTTTAAATTTAAGATCTTGAGGTTGCGTGCCAATACTTGCAAATGGAAAAATTTTAGTGTTTTTTTCAATTTTTGTGTTTCCTTCAATATGAACATTTGAAATTAATTCTACACCATCAGATAATTCTACATTAGGCCCAACATAACAAAATGGCCCAATACTCACTTTTTTTGAAATTTTAGCGTTCTTATTTACTACGCTTGAAATATGTATCATTCTTTTCGATCAACAATAGTTGCAGACCACTCAGCATCTGCCATTCTTTTGCCTTCCACTTTTGCTGTTCCTTTATATTTCCATACTCTTCCATGAGATCTAATAGCCTCAATTTCTAGATGTAGTTCACAGTCAGGTATAACTGGGCTTCTAAACCTAGCTTTGTCTACTCCCATTAGATAAACTAATTTGTTAGCATATTCTTTAGGATCAATTCCGTGTGCTGTTAAGGCTGCCGCTGCTTGACCAAAAGCTTCAACTATTAAGACACCAGGCATAACTGGTTGACCTGGGAAGTGTCCTTGAACATAAAATCCATTTTTTTTTACATTCATAATTGCTGTTGCAGATTTTAAATGGACAATATTGGTTAATTTATCAATTAATAACATTGGCTCTCTGTGAGGCAATAAAGCTTCTATTTCTTTTTTATTAAGTTCATTTTTGCTCATTATTATTTCTATTCTTTTTTATAAAATCTTTTATTGATATAGCCGGATAGCCCATTACGATTTGATTGTCTTCAATATCTTTGACTACACCGCTACCGCCGCCTATTTTAACATTATTACCAATTTTTAAGTGTCCCGAAATACCAGCTTGTCCACCTATAGATACATTATTTCCTATAATGGAACTTCCAGCAAAACCGACTTGGCCAGCAATCATGCAGTTAGATCCAATTTTAACATTATGAGCGATATGAACTTGATTATCTAAATAGGTATTTTTTCCAATAACCGTATCATCGATTGAACCTCGATCAATAGTACAGCCTGAAGCTATTTCTACATTATCTGATATCATTATTTTACCTATATGAGGAAACTTAATGTTTTTATCATTTATAGGAATAAAACCAAAACCTTTTTGACCTATTTTACATCCATCCTGTATCACAACATTATTTCCAACTATAGAATTTTTAATAATTACCCCTGAACCAATTACACAATTGGCACCTAGTTCAACATTTTTTTCAATTATGCTATTAGATCCAATAATCGTGTTTTTACCTATTTTAACGTTTTTGCCTAATAAAACATTATTACCAAATTTAACTTTTTTATGATGAGTTTTTACTGGTTTTTTTAGAGACATATCAGGATAATCTATATCGGAGAATGGATAGATCATTCTTGTTACTCTTGCCAACTCATACAAAACGTTTTTTACAATAATTTTTTCCAAACTATTGGGTAAAAATTTTTCTAATTTAGGGGTTGTAACACAAGCTGATGCTTTAGTTTTAAAAGCATATTCTTTATAAATTATCGAGTCAAAAAAGCTTAATTCATTTTTTTTAGCATAATTTAATGGTTTTATATCTTTTACAATAAATTTTTTACCAATATTATTTCCGGGAAATAGTTTATCTAGTCTTATATTTTTTTTTTTAAAAAAAATATTTGATGCCATTAGATTAATTCAACTTAAGAGATTTAAGTTTTTGGTTTAAAATTTGCATAATATCATTTGTTATGTTTAAATTTTCATCAGCTAATAGTATGCTTTTTTTATCTAAAATAATTCTAATTTTCTTGTCTTTCATATAGTCTTCTAAGATAGGATTTAAATTCTTTAAAAGTTCATTTCTAGCTTTTGTCCTTTGTTGTGAAACTTCATTTAAAAGTTTATTTCTTTCTTTTTGAAGAGATGTCACTTGCTCTCTTAGTTCAGAGACCTTTTTTTTATATTCCTCTGGAGAGATAACTTTTTTTTGTTGTATAATTTTTTTTTCTTCATCTTGTAGCTTTTTTTCTTTTGTTTTTAAATTTTTAATACCATTTTCTAATTTTGATTTTAAAGTATTTTGTGCTTTTTTTCCTGCATTACTCTCATTAAGAATATACTTAAAATCAATGAAATGCGGTGTTTCAGAATATAAAATATTAATATTAAGTAAATAAATAAAAAGTAAGAAAAAAATATATTTAAGATTTTTCATTTTTTTAAAAAGTAGTTCCTAGATTAAAAGCAAAACCTTGTGTTTTATCTGTGTCGGCTTTAAGTAAATTTTGAGATAATACAAAATTCATTGGTCCAACTGGTGACATCCAGTTAGCTATCACTCCTGTTGAAGACCTAATTTTATTACTATCATCCACTGAACTGTCATAATCAACGCCCCAAACATTACCGAAATCCAAAAATATGCTTATATCTGCGTTAGTATCTTCAGGTAAAACAGTTGGTAAATTAGCCTCAAAATTAATTGCTGCTGCATAATTTCCTCCCACATGATCTTTGTTGTCTACTGGTCCTATCTTGTTTTTTTCAAATCCTCTCAATCTTCTAGTGCTCAATACTTTTCTTTTACTTAGTCTTACGTCATCATCTTCTAAACCATTAATAGCTGATAAATAAAATTTACCCACCCCAACTACATTCTCATTTAATGACTGGTAATTACTAACTGAGAGTGTGTTTGCAATAAAAGATTTATCTGCAACTAAGGGCAAGCTCTGACCAAAGGTAAAAATTGATCCACTAGTCGGCATAAAAGGTCTATCTCTAGTGTCCATGGAGAAGCCGTAGTTTCCTGAAACCTCACTATATGTTCCTTCTTGTTTTTTTAATGAATCTGAAGCACTTGAATCCGTACGAAGATCATCATAACTAGCACTAAGACCTAAAGAGAGAAAAAGATCTTTATATTGCTCAAAAGAGGTATTGACTGATGCAGTTGTAAGAGCATTCTCATATCCCTGGTCTGGCTTGTCATTTGTTTCGCTGGAAATTGAATAATTTAAACTATTTCCAAGAAAATCATAATTTGGGTCACTGTAACTTAATAAACCAGACAAAGATTCTGCGTCTACTTCAAAATCTATAGACACAGATTTTCCTGATCCTAACCAATTATTTTCTCTTATACCAACCGCAAATGTTCCTCCATTAGTTCCAATTCCAGCACCGGCAGTAATTTCTCCCGTTGGTTGCTCTTCTACACTTATATTAATTATTTTTAAATTATCCTTAGTTCCATTTAATACTTCAGATTTAACATTTTTAAAAATTCCTCTTGCTTTAATTTCAGAAATTGATTTTTCTAAGTTTAATTT
>JADHRE010000031.1 GCA_016777595.1 Candidatus Pelagibacter sp. | reverse complement strand
TAACTTAATCTAGTTAACATTCTTTTTGGCTTAAAACCAAAATCAGATCCCGGTAACATTGCAACACCTGTTTCATTTAATATTGCTTCACATAATTTTGATGAGTTTTTAAATTTATTATTTTTAAATTCTGGCATTATATAAAAAGCTCCTTGTGGTGGGTTAATTAGAATTTTATTTGATTTTAGGTTGTTATAAACATACATGCCAATAGCTTTTAGGATTCCCTTAACTTTATTTTTATATTCTTCGTAATCTCCATTATAAGCCTCAACTGCAGCAAATTGTGTCGGAGTATTGACTGTAGAGTAAGACTCGCTGGCTAAAGATTTTAAGCTTATTAGAAAATCTTCAAGTTGATTTGGTACAGCTAAAAACCCTAATCTCCAACCACCAGCCCCGCACCATTTACTTAGTCCGCCGGTAATAAAAGTTAATTGCGGATAGTATCTTGAAATTGATTCATAATTTTTTTCAAATGTTAAATCCGTATAAATTTCATCCGATAATACAATTAATTTATATTTTTTTGCAACTTTTGCTAATTCTTTTAAATTTTTACAAACTGCTCCTGAAGGATTGTTGGGTGAATTAAGTATTAAAATTAAATTTTTTTTCTTTCCTATTTTTTTAATTTTTCTTTCAATTTCGTCAGCGGTTGGAAACCAATTATTTGTTCTTGAAGTCTCTATCCAGTGAACTTTGTTTGAGCCAATTTGTGCTTGAGGTTCATAAGATACCCAGCCAGGTGCTGGGATAAGGATTTCACCTTTAAAAGCTATATGCAATAATAGCATAGCTTCTTTTGATCCAGGAGTAATTAAAATGTTTTCTTTGGGATAATTATTTCCAGTTTTTTTTTCTAGGTAATTTGAGATAGTCTCCCTTAGTTTTGGCAGGCCCTGAATTGGTAAATATTCTTTTCTATGCGCATGATTTTTTAATGCCTCAACAATTTTTTCAGGTACTGGAAATGGTGACTGCCCAAACCCAAACTGGTAAACTTTTTTACCTTGGCTAATTAATTCTTTTGATTTTTCATTAATGACTAATGTTGAGGACTCTTTTAATATGAGTATCCTTTTTTTAATTTTTGAAGACATTTTTCTTTAATGAATCTATACGGGGACTATATGTTTAAAGTCAATTTAAATTATTAAAATAGGAACATTTGACAAAACGATTCGGTCATGTTTTAATCTTATTTTGTTCTCAACTTTGGTCTAGATATAGTATAAAAAAAATTACCCAACACAATTATGAATGATTTTTCTCAAAAGATTATTGCGCTGTTAGGGCCAACAAATACTGGAAAAACGCATGTCGCAATTGACAAGATGTTGGAGTTTGAGTCTGGTATTTTTGGTTTACCGTTAAGGCTTCTTGCAAGGGAAGTTTATGATAAATGTGTAGTTAAAGTTGGCATTGAAAAAGTTGCTCTTATTACCGGTGAGGAAAAAATTATTCCTAGCACCGCCATTTATTTTATTTGCACTGTCGAGTCTATGCCTAAAAATAAGATAGTAGATTTCATTGCAATTGATGAAATACAAATGTGTGCAGATAGAGAAAGAGGACATATTTTTACAGAGCGAATGCTTGAGTCTCGTGGAACAAAGTTAACTATGTTCCTGGGTTCTCAGGTTATGGAAAAAATTATTGATGAATTGGTTGATGATGTAGAATTTGAAAAAAAGGAAAGATACTCAAAATTAAGTTACTCAGGAATAAAAAAAATATCCAGACTAGATCGAAAAGTAGCGATAATAGCTTTTTCAATTGAAGAAGTGTATGCAATAGCAGAACTTGTAAGACGTCAAAAAGGTGGAGCAGCAGTAATTATGGGCTCGTTAAGTCCTAAGACTAGAAACTCTCAAGTTGGCTTATATCAGTCTGGTGATGTGGACTATTTAATTGCAACCGATGCTATTGGCATGGGTTTAAATATGGATATTAATGAAATTTATTTTTCGAACTTAAAAAAATTTGATGGCAAAAAAACCAGAAGACTAAATCTAATTGAGATGTCTCAAATTGCTGGACGCGCAGGTAGATATAAAAATGATGGAGGATTTGGAACTACGGGTGACTGCGAAACATTAAATTCAGATGAAATTGAAAAAATTGAAAAGCACCAATTGCCAGATACTAAAGCAATTTTCTGGAGAAACTCAAAATTAAATTTTGAAAATCCAGAAAAACTAATTAATTCTCTTGAGCTTAAACCAGCTCAAAAAAATTTGCTAAGAACAAATGATTCGTTAGATGAAAGCGTGTTAAGGTTTTTTTTAAAAAAAGGAGCAAATAATATTCTTTACCATAAAAATTTAGAATTATTATGGGAGTGTTGCCAAATACCAGATTTTGAAAAAAAAGCTTATGGTCAACATATAGATATCATAGATAAAGTATTTCAATTTTTATCTACAAGAAAAAAAAGAATTCCAAGCACATTCATGAAAGAACAGCTCAAAGGTTTAGAAAGAGAGCATGGAAATGTAGATTTATTATCACATAGACTATCTAATGTTAGAACTTGGTCGTATGTGGCTAATAAAAAAAATTGGTTAGAAAACTCTGATTATTGGGTTCAACTAACTAAAAGTATAGAAGATAAATTATCAGATAAATTGCATGACGAGCTAACAAAGAGTTTTATTGACAAGAAGATAAGTATTCTTTCAAGAAACTTAAAACAAGATCTTGTTTTAAATACAGAAATTAATAATGAAAATAAAATTCATATTGACGGACAATTAGTGGGTGAATTAAAGGGTTTAAAATTTTTAATAGAAGTTACTTCTAAAACTCTTGATACTGATATTAAGTCTATAAAAAAAGCGGCAAGAAGAGGTGTTGAAAAAGAACTGGTTAAAAGGGTTGAGGAAATTGTGTCAAGGTCTGACATTATAATTAATGAAAATAATAAAATTATTTGGAGAAACAATCCAATCGCAGGATTAAAAAAAGGTAATAATTATTTAAATCCAGAAATATATATTATTGCTGATGATGCGTTAAGTGATGAGTCCAAATCTAAGTTAAATATTTTTTTAAATAAATGGTTGGCTAATTATATAAATGAATTATTAGGTGATTTAATAAAATTATCAAAACATAAGATTAATAATCAATACTTAAGAGGTCTTGTTTTTCAGCTTTATGAAAAAAATGGCGTTGTTAAAAGAAGCGAAGTCGACAAAATTATAAAATCTATACCACCAGATGATAGAAAAAAATTATGGGGTATGGGAATAAAAGTAGGAAGATATCATATTTACCTACCTAAAATGCTTAAACCTAAAGCTGTTGAGTTTAGAATTAATTTATGGAAAATATTTTATAATCTTTCTGATAAAGACAAAATACCAAAATCTGGATTGAATTTTCTAGTTAACAATACTTTAGATAAAAAATTTCTTTTATTATGTGGATTTGAAAAGTTTAAAGAATTCTTTGTTAGAATTGACATTCTTGAAAAACTATTTTTAAAGATTTTGGAAAATTCAAAAGATAAAAAATTTAAAATTAACGCTGAAATGATGAATTTATTAGGATGTACAAAAGAAAATTTTTATAAATTAATGGTTTATATGAATTATAAAAAAGATAAAGAGTCTGATATTTACATTTTTAGAGGTGAAAGGAAGGAAAAAAAGAAAATAATACGATTTGACAAAAAAGATAATCCGTTTAATAAACTTCTTTCGCTAAATATTAAATAAATGAATAAATTAGACAAAGAAAGTGTTCTTGGTATTTCTGCATTACTAGTCCATGCTGCTAATATAGATGAGATTTATTCTGAGCATGAAAAAAGTCTTATTAAAGATTTTATAAAATCATATTTAACCAATGATGATGAAAATGAGATTTTAAAGAAAGCTGAGAAAATAGAAAATAATTCAAATCAATTATTAAATTATACAAACATAATTAAAGAAAATTCTTTAGAAATTAAAAAAGATATTATTGAACATCTTTGGAAAGTTATTATTTCAGACAATGCTGTTGATCAGTACGAGTCTAATCTAATGCGAAGAATATGTGGTTTAATATATTTTCCTGATAAAGAGTGTGCTGAAATAAAACTCAAATTAATTAATAATAAATGACATATATTATAAAAGATGAATGCATAAAGTGTAAACTTACTGATTGTGTTGAAGTTTGCCCGGTCGATTGTTTTTACGAAGGTGAAAATATGCTCGTCATCAATCCTGATGAATGTATAGACTGTGGAGTGTGTGAGCCTGAATGTCCAATAGATGCTATAAAAGCTGATACCGATGAAAGCGTAAAAGATATGGAAAAATGGTTGTTGCTTAATAAAAAGTTTTCTGCAATATGGCCTAACATTTCAAAAAAAAAGGATCCAATGCCTGAACATAAAAAATTTAGAGACATAAAAAATAAATATGAAGAACATTTCTCTGAAAAACCAGGAAAATAAAAATATGCCTAAAAAGAAAAAAACTAAAAAATTTAAAAAAATTAGAAAAATTAAAAAAGTTAAATCAACAAATAAGATAAAGCCATCTGTAAAAGTTTCAGATAAAAAAAACAGTATTCCTGGAGCTGATGAAAAACCTGAGATTAAGAAAATAAAAAAGCAACCTACAGAAAAACGTATTTATAACCTTAAAGACTTCGTAGTATATCCTAAACATGGGGTAGGGAAAATTACTGCAATTGAAAAAGCTAAAATTGGAGAAATAGATATACAGTTTTATAAAATTTTAGTCGAAAAAGAAAAATTAACATTAACGGTCCCAATCAATCAGCAATCTAAATTGAGGCCAATAGCATCTATAAATCAAATCAATAAATGTATTTCCATTTTAAAAACAAAACCAAAAATTAAAAGAACAATGTGGAGCAGAAGAGCCCAAGAGTATGATCAAAAAATCAATTCTGGGAAAATTTATGAGTTAGCAGAAGTAGTTAAAGATCTTAACAAAAATACAGATATTATAGCGGATCAATCATACTCTGAGAGACAACTTTTTGAAAAAGCATACGAAAGATTAAAATCTGAATTTGAAGCTGTTCTTAAAGTAAGTTCAGAAGATGTTAAGAAAAAAATGGATAAGGTATTAGGTAGATTGAATATCGCTGAAAATGCGGAATAAAAAACGCCCTTTTTAATTTTTTAAAAAGGGCGTTTAGTTAAAGAGAAAACTATCTTTTTTTTCTTCTTCTTTTCTTAGCTTTTTTCTTTTTAGTTTTCTTTTTAGCTTTTTTTCTTCTTTTAGCCATCTTTTCTCCCTTGTTATTAAACAAATCTTAATGATTCGTTTGTTAATTAAACATTAATTATTAAGAGATTCATGTCAAACATAAATTAATTTACAAAATTTATTTAAAATTTTATTTTTTAATTATTTTTTTTTAATTTTTAATTAATTTAAAAAAGTTAGCAATA
>JADHRE010000030.1 GCA_016777595.1 Candidatus Pelagibacter sp. | reverse complement strand
TCTTTATAATCATTATCCATCATTAAAACACCAAATTTACTTTTTTTGATCGCCTCAATCCATGGCTTTTTAATTTCAAAAGGTTTTAAGTTAACCAAGTGAATTATTCCGACTTTAAACCCTTTTTGTTGTAATTCATTTTTAGCTTTTTCAGCTTCAAATCTTGTTACAGAAATAGGCATTAAAATTATATCTTTTTTTCCTCTTATATCATTTTTAAATTCAGATGTGTTTGAATAACTTTGTCGATGTTCAGAAATGTAAAAAACATCTTTTGATTTTAAAAATTTTTTATATGTATTTATATATTCTTTACTTGTCATAGGTGAAAAAATTTTCAATCCGGGCATTTTATAAATAATCGAAATATGTGCTGATCCTGCGACAGGACCAATGGAGCCTTCTGATGCAATACCTCTTATCATGATAGGGCAAGGTATTTTCCAAATTTCATTAGACTTACATGCATAATTAACAATAAATATACAATTAAACCAATTATATCCTTGGTAGCGAATTATATATATTGGTCTTTTGCCCATCAATGCTGAACCAGTAACAATCCCCCCTCCCGCAACATCTGCCATTGGTAATTCAATTACACCATCTTTTTCAAATAATTTCGGTAACGTACCAGCAACCCAGCCTACACCAGTTAAGTTTTGACCAAACACTTGACTCTTATATTTCTTCAAGTGTCGACGTGTAATTTCTTTTATCGTAACTCTTAGCTCTTTTGCCATAATAACTTTATTTTATTTTCAATTTTTTTATCAATTATTTCTGCATTTTTTCCCAAAATTTTTTTTTGTTGCAAATATCTATCAAAAACTTTCTCTTGATCTTTACCAGCACCAGCATGCCAATAAATCCTATTAGTATGAATATTTACTAATAAAGGTTTTTTAAATAAATGTTTATTGATGTTGTTGTAAATTTTTTTTGGATCATCTTTTAAATCAAATGAAGTAATTCTTAAAGCTTTAGCTAACTCCTTAGCCTTCCAATCTCTTCTTTCATCTTTCTTTGTTAAAACAGCATAATTATTATCATCAACTACAAACAAAATTGGTAATTCTTTTTTTGAAACCCAGCTCAAAGAAGCTAGAACATAATCTTCCTCTAGGGCTGCATCTCCGATAAAAATTATGGTTGGTTTTTTAGAGGAAAAACATGCTCCAGTTCCTATACAAGCATTACTTCCCATAAATCCATCATGCCCGTACATATTTATTTTAGTAGAATGAATTGATAGCGATCCGCCCATACCATAAGTACAACCATCCTTTTTGCCCTTAAGTTCTTTTATTAATTTAATTATATTGCCCCCAAAAGATAAATAAATTGAATGGCCCCTATGTTGTCCAAAGATGAGTGGCTTAATTCTTTTTTTTAAAGCTATTTCTGCAATTGTTGCTGGTGCGTACTCTTGACCGGCAGATAAATAAACAGGGAAAGTTATTTCTTTTTTAGAGACTCTCTTAAAAACTTCATTTTCGAAATGACGACATATTGAAGCTTTTTTAAATACATTAAGTATAAAATTTTTTTTCACTAAATTTTATCGCCCAATAGTTTTCTTTTTAATTTGATTTTTGTTGTTTTTTTTAAGTTATTAACTGCATTCATACCAAATTTACTCTCTAAGAGTTTTATATATTTAGGATTAGTATGATATTTATCCCAGGCTTTATCTCTAAAAGATAAAATTTCAGCAGCTGAAAGATTTTTAGATGGAAGATTTTGAGTGTCATAAGAATGCTGACTGTAACCTGAATAAGTACTAGGTAATTTAATTTTATTTTTTCTTGCTTCTAAATGTAGTGGGCTTCCTGGATAAGCCATTGCGCTGTAAAAATTTACCATTTCCGTATTATTTTCCTCTGCAAAATTATAAGTAAATTCCAAGCTCTCTTTTGTCTCCTCTGGTAATCCAAAAATATAATTAGCCGCAACATAAATTCCTGCATCTCTCATAGAATTTATTATGTCAATTATTTTTACATTTTTAAAGGCGTCTTTGTGGACTTCCTTACGTATAACAGAACTCGGATTTTCAATACCTAAACCTAACCAATTAACTCCAGCTTTTTTTAGTTTTTCGAGGTATTGAGGCTTACACGTATCGATTCTTGAGTATGCCCAAATATTAAAGTCATATTTTCTCTCAATTATCATATCGCAAATTTTCATGAAATGATTTGGGTTTAAAACAAAAAGTTCATCAGCAATTTTTATATTTTTAACACCTTGTTTTGCAAAATAATCAAACTGTTTAATAATAAATTCTGGGGTCCACCACCTGAATATGTTTGAGTCTTTTGAAGAAATATTTTCTGAATTATTAGTTCTATTAATTATATTAATCATACAAAAAGAACATGTGTACGGACAGCCTAGACTTGTATATAAAGCAGCAAATGGTTGTTTATCAGAATCATTTGACCACGAGTGCCATCCAGCAGTTCTGTACATTTTAAGAGGCGGAAGTAAATCCCAAGCTATTCCTGGAAGATCAGTATCTAATAATTTTTTAGGCACTATTATCTCAGCTTCATTTATTTCAATAAGATTGTCCTGATTTCTAAAACCTATACCTTTTATCTTTCGTAAAGAATTATCGTCATTTAAATCTTCTACTCTTAATAAACTTGAAATAGAGTAAACACCCTCATTAAGAGCAATAATATCTATCGATTTTTCATTTTCTAGAGTTTCTTTTGGTAAAGCAGAGATATGTCCCCCAACAAAAAGAGTTTTAATATTAGGATTTAAATTTTTAAGTTCTTCAGACGTAGCTACAGCTCCTTCCATATTTTGTGAAGAAGCAGAAGGTTGTTGACCATACACAACAAAACAAGCAATTTTTGGATTTAAACTATGAATTTCTTTAGCGCTAGAAATATAGTCCAATCTTTCTACCTCGCAATCTAAAATTTTAACATTAAAGTTTTTACCTCTACAATGATTTGCTAACATTCCCGCCCAGATTGGTGGCTCTATAGCAGAGTGATCATTACTCAACCCCTGATATATTTTTTTGGAAGCGTTTGGGTGAATAAATAAAATGTCTAAACTCATATAACTGTTTTACTTTAATAATCTTTGTAAGCATCATAAATTATTTGCTTATTGTCAGTTAAAACCTCAACAAATAAAGGTTTTTTAATATTATTTATTTTCTTTAATTTAAAATCTAAGTTTTTTGAATTAGGAATTAAAAAATAGTCCATATCAAAAGCTTTGGCTATATTCTTTAAATTTAATGTTCCGTCGCCAGTATCGATAGGATTATCAACTCTTCTACCTCTAAAAAACGTATCTGCCCAATTATGCATTGAAACGTATCCGCCGTTATTTATTACAAATAATTTAATATTAAATTTGTTATGTGAAATAGTTTTGAGTTCTTGAATATTTAGTTCTAATGACCCATCACCAGTAACAGATAAAATTGTTGACTTTGGAGATGCAACCGCAGCTCCAATTGAGAGTGGGATTGATAGCCCCATAGCAGCATTTGTGTAAGAAGATAATTCTTTTTGATTTTTTTCAAAATTCCAAACTTGACCACCTATGTAATAGTTAGAGCCAGCATCGGTGACAAGTATATTTTTTTTAGATGAGATTTTACCTAGTCTATCCATAAAATAGTATAAGTCCATTAATTTACTTTTATTATCTTTATTATAAACTTTATAGATAATCGGAAAATCTTTTTTAAGATTATCGCAGTGATTATTCCATTGAATAAATTTTTTTAATCTTTTCTTTTTTAAAAAAACTAAAAAAGAAGGTAAAAAATTAGTTAAATCATATCTCATAGGAATATCTATTTTTTGACCTTTTTTATAAAGTTCATCCTTTTCTATATCTACAGATATAACTTTTGCGTTAGATAATGCCTTGTAATCATGGCCGACAAATTGAGGTGAAAATCTACATCCAAAAGATATAGCTAAATCAGCTTGGTTCATGATTTTTTTAGAAAATTTTGTAGCCTTTATTCCAGATATTCCATAAATATATTTTTTATTATGTGGAATTAAATCATTTGTAAATCTTGTAAAAATTACTGGTATTTTAAGAAAATCAATTATTTTTTTAATCTCTTTAATCTTATCACTTTGTTTTACACCATGTCCTAAAATTAAAATTGGTTTTTTTGATTTTTCAAGTGAATTTAAAATTATATTGAAATCTTTTTTAAAATTATTTTTTAAACTTGTATTATTTTTTATTTTTGGAATAAAGGATTTAAGTTTTTTTTCATTTATTTTTGCTTTTTGCACATTTAGAGGTATATCAATCCAAACTGGGCCTTTCCTTCCGCTTGAAGCTAAGTGAAATGCCTTTTGAATTATATATTTAACATCTAAGGGATTCTTAATAATTTCCGCATATTTTGTTAATGGCTTAACAATTGGAATAATATTTATTTCTGCGGTTCCAAAACTTCTTATATTTTTTGAGTTAGTACTATGAGTTGTTTGTTTATAATCAACTTGACCTGATAAAATTACAATTGGGGAAGAGTCTACGTAAGCCTCAGCTAAACCTGGTAAAGCATTTGTTGCACCCGGTCCTGCAGTTACACAGGCAACACCAACTTTATTTTTAATTCGAGCATAGGCACTAGCCATACTTGGAGCTGTAGCCTCGTTTCTTGTTGCATAATATTTTATCCCTGCTAACTTCACTGCATCATTTAGATACATTGCTCCATATCCTGTGAGCATAAAAATATCATTTATTTTTTTTTGTTTCAAAAATTTAACAATAAAATCAACTACTCTCATTCTAGAAATTCATAAAAAAATTCATAATTTTGGTAGCGAGGGGCGGATTCGAACCGCCGACCCCAGGCTTATGAGTCCGAACTAGTAACCTCTACCCTTCACTTCTTAACGTTATACAATACTTTTTTTTCAACCTGAATCAATATTTTTCTTCTCGATGTGACCGATTTGTGACAAGAATTTAATCACTAATTATAAAAAAATGATAAGATTATTGAATGAAAAAACTTGTAACTATAATAGCTCTGAGTTTAACCTTAAGTAATGCGACTTTAGCAAATGTAGTTCCTTGTAATGAGCCAAAGTGTAATAAAAAAGATCACTCCACATTAACAAGATTTATTGAAGCAACAGAAAAAAATAATAAGCCTATATTAGTATGGTTGTCAGGAGGATCAGGTCAATATTTGAGCACTCAACCGTTGTCAGAAGTTGAAGGTAAATATGATTTAGTTATTATGTTTAATCCATATGATATCAGCCGTAATAGTCAAAATAGAAGTGATGGGTATGCTCCAGTAGCATACAAACCAGATCAGGCAGATAGAATTAAAAGCATAATTAAATTTTATAAAGAGAAATATCAAAAAGATATCTGGCTTGGTGGACAAAGTTTTGGAGCTGCAAGAACCTTGGCTTATCTGAGTGCATCTCCAGATAATTCTAAATTAATATCAGGAGCTATTCTAACAGGCACTGCTGTAGGTTCATATAAGAACAATGTTATAAAAGTCCCTTTCAAAAAGATTAAAGATCTTAATATACCGATTGCAATAATTCATCACATTGGAGATGTTTGTGATACCTCGCATTTTAAAACAGCAAAAAAAGTTAAAGAGAAAATTGAAAAGATAAATTCAGGTAAGACTGAATTTATACCAATTGATGCTGGTAGCTTACCTAAAGATACTAAGTGTGGTGGCGGGGGAAGAAACGCAAGAAATCATATGTTTGAAGATAGTAAAAAAGAATTAGCAATATCAGTAATAAAATTTATGGATTTAAATAAATAAAATTCCGCCCCAGCTACGCCCAGTCAAGTTGCGTAATTAAATTAGTATTAGTAATTAAAGAAAATTGATA
>JADHRE010000029.1 GCA_016777595.1 Candidatus Pelagibacter sp. | reverse complement strand
CAAGCATTTTTGCAAGTTGTAAACCAATATTTCCACCGCCAATAATTAAAACATTTTTTGCTATTTTTTCTTCATGACCAAAAGCTTTTAGTATTGGATTTAATTGATCGCTACTAATAACTACATAAACATTGTCATCCTCTAACATTTGATCATTTTTTTTAAGATAAACAAATTTTTCTTTTCTAACTGCACCTAAAATATTTGCTTTAAAATCTGGAAATTTTTCAGTTAATTTTTTTAAAGGTATATTTTTAATAGGACAATTTTTTTCAATGGAAATTTCTAACATTTTAACTTTATTTTTTCCAAACGGAACATTATCTAGTGCTCCTGGGGCTTCTAGTCTCCTGTATAAAGATTTAGCCACTTCTAGTTCAGGAGAAATAATAACATCTATAGGAATATTAGATTTATTATATAATTTGCCCCACTTTCCCTCTAAAAAATCCTTGGTTCTTATTCTTGCAATTTTTTTTGAAACATTAAATAAAGAACTAGCCAATTGACAAACTATCATGTTTGTTTCATCGTTTCTTGTAACAGCAATAATCATGTCTGCTTTTTCTGCTCCGGCGTTTTCTAGTACTGTAGGTAGTGTTGCTCTTCCTACAATCCCTTTAACATCTTGTGTGTCATTAATCCTTTTTATGTCTTCAGAGGATTGATCAATCACTGTAACTGAATGGCCTTGTGCAGATAATTGTTTGCTTATTGAAAAGCCGACTTTACCGGCTCCACAAATAATTATATTCATTTTTAATTTATTCCTTTAATTCCTAAAGATTTTAATTTTCTGTGTAGCGCAGATCTTTCCATTCCTATAAAGTCTGCTGTTTTTGAAATATTACCATGATGTTTTTTTAATTGAGTTGTCAAATAATCCTTTTCAAAATGCTCTCTAGCTTCTTTTAAAGGAGATTGTAAAGACTGATCTAAAAAAGATTTATTATCTTTAATTTTTGAAGATGGAGATAAAATATCATCGATAACTTGATTTATTTTTTGCTTAGTTTCATTAGATGATAAAATTGTTATTCTTTCAACTAAGTTTCTTAATTCTCTAACATTACCGGGCCAATTGTAGGTATATAAATTATCATTTTCAATGTCTATGTCAGGCTTTTGAACTCCGTTAATTTCTGATAATTTAGTTATAAAATAATCAATCAATAAAGGTATATCTTCTGTTCTTGAAGGTAAAGATGATAGCTCGATCGGCATAACATTTAACCGGTGATATAAATCTTCTCTAAATTTATTTAATTTAACTAATTCAGACAAATTTTTTGAAGTAGATGAAATAAGCCTTATATTTACATTTATATCTTTAGAGCCATTCATGCGTTTAAATTTTTGATCTATTAAAACTCTTAAAACATTGGCTTGAGTTTCGTAAGGTATTTCGGATACCTCATCTATTAATAAAGTTCCTTTGTTTGCTCTTTCAAGTGCTCCAAAAGAAATATCACCATTTTCAAATTCTTCTCCAAATAATTCTTTCTCATATGTTTTTTCTTTTAATAAAGCTGCATTAATGATTACAAAAGGTTCTTTGGCTCTTGAGGAATTTTTATGAATTTTTCTAGCTACTAATTCTTTTCCGGAGCCTGTGGGTCCTGAAATCATAACTCTACTTTCAGAAGTTCGAAGTTTTTCTATAATTTTTTTTACTTTTAATATTGATGGGCTTTTTCCAATAAAATCAAATGAATGAAATAACTTATTTTCTATAATATCCTTTTCTTTTTTGAGTGATGCCGACTCGAGCCCTCTATTTACATAATTAACAATTTTTTCTTTTGAAAATGGTTTTTCTATAAATTCATAAGCTCCTAGTCTTATCGCTTCAACTGCGATTTGAACTGTAGCATGACCTGAAATCATTATAACTGGAATAAGTTTATTTTTTTTATTAACTAATTTTAATAAATCAATTCCATCCTTATCAGGTTTATCTAATTTGATATCTATGATCGCTAAGTCTGGTAAACGATTATTAATTTCAAGAACAGCTTGTTCGTAGTTAGCTGCAGATCTTACCTTAAAATTTTGTTCCTCTAAGATATTACATATTAAAAAACGTATATCTGGATTATCGTCTATAACTAATATTTCTTTAAACATATTTAGGTAACGCGATTGTGACTATAGCGCCGTTTTTGTCTAGTTTATTTTTAATTGAAAAATTTCCAGAGTGCTCATTTATTATTTTTGTTACAATCGGCAAACCTAACCCTGTTCCTGTTTTTTTCGTAGTAAAGTAAGGCGTCATTGCTTTTTTAGCGTCAGTAATACCTGTGCCATTATCTGTTATTCTAATGACTATATAGTCATTATTGGAAATTATTTCTATGTCAATATTTCCTTTAAAATTGGGGTTTTTTTGTAAGTTTTCTAAAATAGACTCCTCTGAATTTTTAATTAAGTTAATAAAAACTCTATTAAGCTGATCTTCATCACCATTAATGAATTGTTTCTTTGAATCATTAAATAAATTTATAGAATTTTTAGTAGTAAGTTTTATAAAATCCAAAGTTTTATTAATGAGTTGAGTAATATCAATTTTTTTTAAAATGGGTCTTGGCATTCTTGCAAAATTTGAAAACTCATTTACTAATTTTTCAATATCTTTTATTTGTCTATTAATAGTTTCTAAATATTTTTCAAAGTTTTTTCCTTCATCGACTAATTTATTTTTATATTTTTCTCGAAGACTATCGATTGATAATTGTATTGGTGTTAAAGGATTTTTGATTTCATGAGCTAATTTTCTAGCAACACTTTCCCAAGCTTCATATCTTTCTGTAATTAAAAGTTTATCTTGTTGTTCCTTAAGTCTCTCAATCATTTGATTAAAGTTTTGATTAAGTTGTCTAAATTCTTCATCAGTTTCTACATCTGGTACTTTTACATCAAGGGCTCCTTTGCTTATAGAGTCCGATGCGTCAATTAAATTAATAATAGGTTTTGTTAATCTTGATGCAAAAGTAATAGCTATGGAAGTCGATAAAAATAACAGTAGGGTTACAACAATAATATAGATAATTGCGAATGTTACTTTTATTCCTGTTTGACTATTTTCTACAGAATAATAAAAACTTACGGCTTGTTCAGTTTCATTTAAATATCGTAAAATTTCTTCATCAATATTTCTAGAAATGTATAAATAAGTATCTACAAGTGATGTTAGTTTTGTCATGACGGTGGTTTTATTTTCTAAGCTGTCTGTAATGGAAACAGGCTTGCCCTCTAAAGCTTGATCGTATTCTTCATCATCTGGTATGATAAATTCTTCTGAAATATCTCTTGTATCTGATAATAGAATATTTCCTAAACTGTCTATTAGATAAACATCATCAATTTTACGTAAAATTTTTTCTGATCTAATAATTTGTTTAAATCTGTTAGGATTAGAATAGTAGAAACCCGATGCACGATTAAGACCAACGCTCATCAATATAACATCGGAAAGAACGTTTTCTTTACTTTCTTCTAAATAATTTTTTGCTATATCAAATGAATTATTTACTGCTCTGGATATTTGTTTATCAAAATAATTTTGAATACCGAAGTTGAATATGAATAATGAAAAAATTGCAACTATTAAAGATGGTATTACAGTAAATAAAGAAAAAACAGAAATGTACTTTAGATTAGTCTGAGAGCCTTTTTTGTTTTTTTTCCCCGTGTAATAAAATCTATAAAAATTTCTAAATATTAAAGTAAAAAAAATAATTAATAAAAAAATGTCAATAATTAATAATGTTTGTAAATTTTCATCTGTTAATGGGACAAACCCCTCATTAATAAACGTTAAAAAGGTTACGATCCCCATAAAAATACACAAAAATGAGGATAAAATTATCCAATTAAAATTTTTTATTATTTTGAACATCTTAAATAACCATTAAATATCTATATAAATATTATATAAGTTAATACCATGAGTTTTTGTTTAATCATTTTAGCCGGCGGAAATAGCCATAGATTTTTGTCTAATATAGGCAAACCTTATCAAAAAATTGCAGGCAAATCATTAATTGAAATAAATTTAATTAAAGCCCTTCAATTCAAGCAAATTAAAAAAATCGTACTTATATACAACAAAAAAGACATTAAACGAGTTAAATCACTTAAACTTAAAAATGTGAAATTGATAACTGGAGGAAAAAGTAGGCAGCAATCTACGTTTAACGCTCTAAAGTATTTGACCACCCAGAAAGGGTTATCTAAAGTTTTGATTCATGATGTTGCTAGACCTAACTTTTCAACAAAACTTTTAAGCTCAATATTACGTAATATGAGAAATGCTAGAGCAGTTGTGCCTAAAATAAAAATACAGGATGCAGTTAAACAAATAATAGATTCTAGCAATGAAGAATACATAATAGGAAAAAAAAGAGATAATTTATTTTTAACTCAAACACCTCAATCTTTTAATCTAAAGGAAATATATCATTTACATAAGACTAATGCTGGCAAATATAAAGATGACGACATCTCTCTATATATGAATCTAAATAAAGTTAAATTTATTGATGGTGAGAAAAATAACTTTAAAATTACAGATAAATCAGATTTTGAAAATCTAAAAGGTATATATAAATTTAAACAAAATGTTGGTATAGGATTTGATGTTCACAGATTAGTACCGAAACGAAAGCTTTATTTAGCCGGTTTAAGAATTAATTCGAAGCTTGGGACACTTGGCCATTCAGATGGCGACCCTGTTCTTCACTCAGTAACTGATGCTATTTTAGGTGCTTGTAAAATGGGTGATATAGGACAAATATTTTCGGACAAAAATAAAAAATTTAAAAACATAAGATCATCAATTTTACTTCAAAAAGTAATAAAACAAATTAAATTTAAAGGTTATTTCATAAATAATATTGATATTAATATTATTGCTCAAACACCTAAAATAAAAAGTTATAAAAATAAAATGATAAATAATATCGCTAAACTTTGTGAAATTTCTAAAGATCGAATAAATATAAAAGGAAAAACAACAGAAAAACTTGGTGTGATAGGAAAAGAAAAAGCAATTGCTTGTGAAGTTATAACCTCGGTAATTAAATATGATTAAAATAATAAATTATTTATTTGTTACATGTTTTGGTATTGGCACTTTAAGATTTGCTCCTGGAACAATAACATCTTTAGTAACAACTATTTTTTTATACAGCTTATTTCATATAATAAATCTATCTAACAATATTATTTTAATAATTTTACTAATTGTTTTTATCTATTCATTTTATGCGGTATCTGAATACATAAAATATAATGATAACAAAGATCCTAAAGAAGTTGTTGTAGATGAATTCATTGGTCAATCTATACCTATTTTTCTATATGAAATATCTCATAGAACAGTAAAAGACTCGCAAGAAGCAGTTTTATTTTATTTATATATTTTTATTTTATTTAGATATTTTGATATTAAAAAACCTTTTCCAATTAATTTTTTCGATAAGAAATTTAAAAATAGTTTTGGAGTAATATTGGACGATGTCGTTGCAGGTTTATACGTAGTTCTAACATTGATAATCTTTATGATAATTAAATCAAAATATTTCTAATGAGTTTAAATAAAAAAATAGTTTCACTGCTTAAAAGAAAAAGATTAAAATTATCAATTACAGAGTCTTGCACAGGAGGAATGTTATCTAGTTCGGTAACCTCTGTAAGTGGATCATCAAAAATATTTACGATGGGATTAGTCACTTATTCAAATCAGGCTAAAACAGCTATATTAAAGGTGCCTCAAAAAATTATAAAAAAATATGGAGCTGTAAGTGTTCAATGTTGTGTGGCTATGGTTAATAATTTAAGCAAAATTAGTAAATCAAAAGTATGTGTTTCAATAACAGGGATAGCTGGCCCTAAAGGTGGATCAAAACAAAAACCAGTAGGTTTAGTTTATATTGGAATTAGGATTGGAAAAAAGGTTGTTGTCAATAAATATAATTTTAAGAACAATGGTAGAATCTTTATTCAAAAACAAACAGTAAAAAAATCGCTTAATTTATTATTAA
>JADHRE010000005.1 GCA_016777595.1 Candidatus Pelagibacter sp. | reverse complement strand
GGGATAGTGCCACAGAAAATAAACCGCCTTATCAAGGCAAGGGTGAAACGGCGAGGTAAGAGCTCACCGGTTTTTTGGTAACAAAAAACGCAAGGCAAACCCCACTGGGAGCAAGGTTAAATAGAGAAGACATTGTGTGCAACACTAAAAACAGTCTTTAGTTAGTCTTCTGGGTTAACCGCTTGAGCTTAAGTGTGAATTTAAGCCTAGAGAAATGACATCTTCAATGACAGAACCCGGCTTATAGATTATCTGGCAATAATCTCTACATAAAATGTTCTTCTTTTGTACTTTTAATAAAAATACAAACTATTGACTAATATTTAAAAACCCATACTATCCCAATTAATCCCATTTTGACGGGTACGGCAAAAAAAGGAGTAATTAGTTTTTGAAAACATATGTTCATATCAAGTTACGAGAACAAAATAGACAAGAAAGGGCGGGTTTCAGTGCCAGCTACTTTTAGATCTCATTTAAGTTCAATGGGCTATAATGGATTCATAAGTTATCCATCTTTTAATCACTTTGCTTTAGAAGGCTGCTCACAAGATAGAATAGAAAAACTTTCAAGCACAATAGACTCTCTAAGCCCCTTTGAAGACAAAAGAGATTTTTTTGCAACTTCAATTCTATCAGAAAGTGAAAATTTACAATTTGATACAGAAGGCAGAGTCTCGCTATCAGAGAAGTTACTTAAACACGCAATGATAAAAAATAACGTTTTGTTTGTAGGACTAGGAAAGACATTTCAAATATGGGAACCGAAGAATTTTGAAAAATTTAAAATTACTGCAAGAAAAAAAGCTTATCAAAATAGATCTAATTTAAAATGGGAAACCAAACAGAAGGGAGAGTAGACATGAGTATAAATATAAGAGGTGGAGAATTAAAAGAATTAAAACCAAGAATATTAGTTTTAGGTGTTGGTGGAGCAGGCGGAAATGCTATTAACGCAATGATCGAGTCTGGCATGGAGGGAGTTGAGTTTGTAGCTGTGAATACTGATGCTCAGGATTTAAAAATGAGTAAGGCTCATGCAAAAATTCAAATTGGAATGAGTCTAACAAAAGGTTTAGGTGCAGGTGCAAAACATGATATTGGGCAAGCGGCAGCAGATGAGTCTCTAAATGAAATTATAAACTTCATGCAGGGTGCTAATATGGTTTTCATAACATCAGGTATGGGTGGCGGAACAGGTACTGGAGCATCTCATGTAATAGCTAAGGCTGCAAGAGAATTAAACATTTTGACAGTAGGAGTAACTACTTTACCATTTACCTATGAAGGTCCAAAAAGAATGAGAAGAGCTATTGAAGGTTTAGAACATTTCAAAAAGCATTTGGATACAGTTATAGTTGTTCCTAATCAAAATCTTTTTAAAATCGCTAGTGAAACTACTACTTTCGAAGAGTCATTTAGTTTATCGAACAATGTATTAAAACACGGTGTGCAAAGTGTTACTGATTTGATGGTCAGACCAGGTATGATTAACTTAGATTTTGCCGATGTTGAAACAGTAATGAGTTCTATGGGCAAGGCTATGATGGGAACAGGTGAAGCTGAAGGAGAAAACAGGGCTATGGAAGCAACAGAAATTGCACTTAACAATCCCTTGATTGATGAATATTCTCTTCAAGGAGCGAAAGGCTTGTTAATTAACATTACTGGTGGAAATGATTTAAAATTATTTGAAGTCGATCAGTCAGTAAACAAAATAAGAGCCGAAGTTGATCCCGAGGCAGAGGTAATATTTGGAGCAATCAAAGATGAAAATATGACTGGAAAAATGAGAGTATCTATAGTTGCCACTGCATTAGACGGTCACAAAACTGAAAATAATACAGTTCTCAATATGGTTTCGCGTATTCAAAATAGAAATACTGGTTATTCTGAAAATTTATTTTCTCATAACACAAGATTAGATAAAAACACTATCAGCTCAATCGATGGCGCTACAGCCTTGAAGCTTGATGAAAGTTATGAATTAGATGAAGAGGTTAGAGACAGTGCAAGCGGTATTGAAAATAACTTAGAACAAGAAAATTTAGCTGGATCCACAACTGAAAATATAGAAGCTACAAATGAAGTTCCCTCTGGTGTTTCAATTGAAAGTGCATCATATATAGAAAAACATAATTTAGAGAACATCAATGGTGATTTGTCGTTAAATCAAAATAACAACAAAGAACACACTCCAAAATTATTTTCTGAAGATCTTAGTTATAATTTAGATGAACATTCCAATAACAATGAACAAGAAAATGAAAATGAAGAGCAATTATTCGATCAAAATATTGACGACGATGAAGAATTTGAAATTCCTGCATTTTTAAGAAAACAAAAGTTTTAATGTTTATATTTTTGAATCATGTTCAATCAAATCTCATCACTGGAAATTTCTCATTTTCCGGTTATGTTGAATGAGGTTGTTAAAATTTCTTCACCTTTTTTAGGAGGAAAATTTATCGATTGTACATTTGGTGGAGGAGGATATTCAAAAGAAATTTTAAAATTTTCAAATACATTTGTTTATGCAATTGACAGAGATAAAAAGGCCTCAATATTTGCAGAAAAACTTAAAGAGATGTATCCAGAGAGATTTCAATTTCATCAAATTAAGTTTAGTCAATTAGATACAATTTCAAATGAAAATGTTGATACAATTATTTTTGATTTAGGATTATCGTCTGTTCAGTTAGATGATCTTGAAAGAGGTTTTTCTTTTAAATCAGATAAAAAACTAGATATGACAATGGGGCTTAATGAAACTTCAGCTCTAAATGTAATTAATAATTTGAATGAAAAAGACCTTAAATCTGTAATTAAAATTCTTGGGGAGGAGAAAGAAGCAAATAAAATTGTAAAAAACATTGTTAAATTTAGAAATATTCGAAATATTAAAAAAACAAGCGATCTTGTAAAAATAATAGAAAAAAGCAAAAAGAAAAATTTCATAAGTAAAATCAATCCTTGCACCAAAACTTTTCAAGCATTGAGAATTTTTGTTAACAAAGAAATTACAGAATTAGTAAATGGGATTGTTAAAGCTACAAAAAAATTAAAACCGGGAGGAAAGATTTTAATTATAAGTTTCCATTCAATAGAAGATAGAATTGTTAAATATTTTTTCAAAAATTTTTCAAAAAACAAGTCAAAACCATCCAGATATTTACCAGAAAAAAAAGTCGAGGAGCTAGCACTTTTTGATGAATACAAAAATAAAGTTTTAAGACCTTCTAAAAAAGAAATAGATAAAAATAATCGTTCCAGATCTGCAAAACTCAGATATGCAGTTAGAAGCCAAAATAAATTTGAAAATCCTAGTGAGCTTAAAAAAAAATTTAAAAAATTTTTACAATTAGAGGCTATTAATGTTTGATATAAGGCTCATAATCTCAATATCAATATTTACTACATTTTTAATTATAACGTCTGCAATTAAAAATAAAACAAGAGTTTTAGAAAAAGAAATTACTAGTTTAAGTTACGAAATTTTATCTCAAAAAAAAATTATTAATGAGGCACAATTAGAATTTTTTTATTTATCTTCGCCATCAGAAATTGAGAAAAGGCTTAATTTAATTGGATTTGATAATTATCAACCTATAGCTTATTCAAAAATATATTTTGATCTTTCAAATCTAATAGACATGCAAAAAAAAACATCGAACTTAAAAAATCTTAATGAACAAAAAATTGAAAAAAAATAAAAATATTAATCAAACGAGTTTTTACTTTGAAGATTATTTAGAGACTAACAAAAAAAATAAAATATTTAAAAAAAAAAAAAATTTTCAAGATAGAATTTATCTTTTATTTTTTCTCTTTTTTTCATTAATATTAATTTTTTCCATAAAAATAGTTCACATTTCTTTAATTGATAAAAACTTTTACAATCTAGAAAAACAAAATTCAAAATTTTACTTATCAAGAAGAGATATCGTTGATAGGAACGGGACTTTAATATCAAGAAATATAAATACATTTCATGCTGCAATAGATCCAAAATCAGTAAAAGATAAAAAAAATCTATTAATAAAATTAAGACTTAACTTTCCGTATCTATCAATCAACGAAATTAAAAAAAAATTAAATGGAGACAAGTATTTTCGTTTGAAGAAGAGAATTGACCAGAAAGAAAAAGATAAACTTTGGTCTCTTGGTGAGAGAGGGATTAAATTTGAGCCATTTCAAGCTAGAATGTATACTCATGGTAATTTATTTAGCCATATATTAGGTCAAGTTGATTATGACAATTACGGAATTTCAGGAATTGAAAAATATTTTGATAAAGAGCTAAAAAATAAAAATCTTATTAGTAAACCACTTGAATTAACTTTAGACATCAATATTCAATATCTAATTAGCAAAGAACTAAATAAAGCTATTACAACATTTAATGCAACAGGTGGTGGAGCTTTGTTAATGGACGTTGATAGCGGAGACGTGATTTCTTTAGTTTCATTACCAAATTATAATATCAATCATAGATCAACTATTATTGACACTAAATATATTAATAAAATCACAAAAGGAGTGTATGAGCTTGGATCAATTTTTAAAACTTTTACAATAGCTTTGGCACTTGACCACAATTTGGTCGAAGCAAATACTATTATTCAAAATATACCGAGAAAGTTTAAATGCTCAATTCACGAGATCACAGACATAAAAGAACATCCAAAAAATTTATCAGTAGAAGAAATATTAGTTAGATCTTCTAATGTAGGTTCAGTAATATTGGCAAAAAAAATTGGTGAGGAAAGATATAAAAATTTTATAAAAAAAACTAAAATTACAAAAAATCCAGAAATCGAACTAGAAGAAGTTGGTGTGCCTCATCGATTAAATTGGGACAAATGTAAATTAGAAACAATCTCGTTTGGTCATGGTATTACTACTACACCGTTGCAAGCCACAGCTTTATACGCAACTATGATTAACGGTGGAAGATTGATTACTCCAAGTTTGATTAAAAATAGAAAAAAACAAGAAAAAAATGTTCTAATTTCTAAAGATACAAGCGATCAATTAAAAAAGATATTAAGAAAAGTAGTAAGTAGCGAAAACGGCACAGCAAGTCTAGCTGATATGAGCGGGTATTATGTAGGTGGTAAAACTGGAACAGCGGAAAGTTATGGTGATAAAAAAAATAGAATCAATACTTTCATATCTATTTTTCCTTCTATTAAACCAAAATATACATTATTCGTTATGCTAGAGAATCCCAAAATTAATAAAGATTTAATCTATAGCTATAGAGGAGTTAAGACTAAAGCCCCTTATAACACGTCTGGTTGGAATTCAGTTTATGTTGCAGGCAAAATAATAGAAAAAATTGGGCCAATTTTAGCCATAAATAATGAAGAGTTTACTGATCAGTATGTTGTTGAAAAAATTAATTAAAAATATTCCTAAAAACAAGAGAAATATTGCCGTTTCAGGTATTTCTACTAACAGCAAAGAAGTAAGAAAAAATTTTATTTTTTTTGCCATCAAAGGAAAAAAACTTAATGGTGAAAAATTTATTAAGGAAGCAATAAAAAATAGAGCTTCAGTTATTATTTGTTCAAAAAAATGTAAATTTAAAAACGAAGATATTTGTATTATAAAAACAGAAAAAATAAGAAGTCTTTTAAGCTTTATAGCCTCAAAGTTTTACAAAGATAAACCCAAAAACATCATATCAGTCACTGGCACCAATGGCAAAACATCTGTAGCAGATTTATTTTATCAGTTATTTAGGATCAACAACGTGCCCGTTGCTTCTATTGGTACTTTAGGAATTAAATATAATAATAAAACAATAAAAACTAATCTGACTTCGCCAGACACGATCCAACTACATAAGTATCTAAGTATCCTAAAAAATAAAAAAATTAACAATGTAATTATAGAAGCTTCAAGCCATGGTCTGGACCAAAAAAGACTACATAATATTAAATTTAAAGGAGCAGTTTTTACTAATTTTAGTCAAGATCATTTAGATTATCATAAAACCATGAACTCTTATTTAAATACTAAATTAATGTTATTTAAAAATATTTTAAATAAAAAATCCACAATTATATCTGACAAAAAAATAAAGCCATTTGAAAAGTTAAAAAAAATAGCAAGAAAAAGAAATTTAAAACTTATCGATATTAATAATAAATTTGAACGAATTAGAAATATTTCTGCAATAATGACCAGCGATTATAAAGTTAAAAATTTAGCAATGGCAATAGAAGCAGCCAAATTATGTGGACTGAATGAAAAGAGAATAAATTTTGCAGTAAAAAAACTTAAAGATATAAGTGGCAGACTTGAGTTAGTAAGAAAATTTACAAATAAAGTATTAGTTTTTATTGATTATGCCCATACTCCTGATGCTTTAATTAAAACATTAGAATCTTTAAAAAATAATTATGGAGATAATATTACTCTGGTTTTTGGTTGTGGAGGCGATAGAGACAAAAAAAAAAGAGTGCTGATGGCTAAAATTGCTAATGAAAATTGTAAAAAAATTTTTGTTACTGATGATAATCCTAGAAGTGAAGATCCAAAAAATATTAGAAATCAACTTTTAAAATATATTTCTAAGAACAAATCTTTTAATATCGGTAATAGATCTTTGGCTATTAGAAAAGCTATTAAAAATTCTGGTCCTGGAGAAATTATACTAATAGCCGGGAAAGGCCACGAAGAGCGCCAAATTTATAAAAATAGAATTTATTTTATTTCAGATAAAAAAATTGTAAATAGACTTAAATTAAAAAGTAAAATTTTTACAAATCAAAAACTAAATTATTTACAAAATAATTTAATATTAAATCAGGTATTTGGTAAAAGATATTTTTTTAAAATAAATGGTTTTTCAATAGACTCTAGAACAGTTAAAAAAAATAACTTATTTTTAGCGATTAAAGGAGAAAGAAATAATGGAAATAAATTTATTAATCAAGCCTTAAAAAAAGGAGCTGGATGTGCTGTTTCAACTTCAGCAATAAAATATAAAAAAACAAAAATAATTAAAATTAAAAAACCAATTTTATTCTTAAATAAATTTGCAAAATTAAAAAGAGAATATTCAATTGCTAAAATAATTGCAGTAACTGGAAGCGCAGGCAAAACATCTTTAAAAAATTTATTAAAAACTCTTTTACAAGAATTTGGAAAAACTTATTCTTCTCCGAAGTCTTTCAACAATCATTATGGTGTGCCTTTAAGTTTATCTAATTTAAGCTTTGAGGATAAATTTGGCATTTTCGAAGTAGGCATGAGCAAATCTGGAGAAATTAGAAATCTTACAAAACTTATTAAGCCTCATATAGGAATTATTACAAATATAGGTGAAGCACATCTAGAAAATTTTAAAAACATAAGCGGCATAGCAAAAGCTAAATCAGAAATAATTGAAAATATTGCAACCAATGGAATAATTATTTTAAATAGAGATGATAAATTTTTTAATTTCTTATTTCAGAAAGCCAAGTCTTGTAAGTTAAAAGTTATTACTTTTGGAACACACAAAAAATCCGATATTTGTCTAAAGAAAAAAATTATTAAAAAAAGCTTTGTAAAATGTTTTGTAAGTGTAATTAATGAATTAATACATTTTGAAACTAAGGATTTTAATATTTACAATATCTTAGCATCATTGGCAGTTTTGAAAGCATTAAAAATTAACATTATAAAAGTTATTCCAAAATTGAAAACTTTAGAGTCCACTGAAGGAAGGGGAAAAAAACACTTTATACAAAGATATAACAAAAAATTTAAATTCATTGATGAAAGCTATAATGCTAATCCACTATCCGTAAAAAATGCTATCAAAAAGCTTAACTTAATAAAAAAAAATAATTCAAAAAAATATTTAATACTTGGAGATATGCTTGAATTAGGTCCAAAATCAAATAAATATCATAAGGACCTATCTAAAGTTATTAACAATTCAGATATTGATAAAGTATTCGTTAAAGGAAAAAAAACTATTTTCACATATAAACATTTAAAAAAAGATAAAAGAGGAAATATTTTACAAAATAGCGAAGATATAGATCTTAGTTTAAAAAAAATGATTTCAAATAATGATTACTTAATGATCAAAGGGTCTAATGCTACTGGACTTAACGATTTTAGCAAAAAACTTATTAAAGGAGTTTAAGTGTTATACAATTTATTAATTTCAATGATTGATCAATATTCGTTTTTAAATGTATTTAGATATTTGACTTTTAGAACCGGTTTGTCTGTTGTCACTTCTTTAACAATTGTATTTATAATAGGTGGACCATTAATAAAACTGTTCTCGGAAAAAATGATAACAGGGCCCATAAGACAAGATGGACCAATAGATCATATTATAAAAAAATCAGGAACTCCTACAATGGGTGGAGTAATTATTATTATTGGAATTATATCAAGCACTCTTTTATGGGCGGATTTAAAAAATATTTATGTTTGGACGTTAGTATTTGTATCTTTATCTTTAGGATCTTTGGGATTATTGGACGATATATTAAAAATAAAATTAAAAAATTCGAGCGGACTTAAATCAAGATATAAATTTCTTGGTCAAATAATTATTAGCATAATAACTTTATATATTTTAATTGAATACTCTGGCCACAAATACTTATATAATCTTTACTTTCCTTTTTTTAAAAATTTAATTTGGTATATGGGAGTACTTTTTATACCCTTTGGCTTATTTGTAATTATAGGAGCATCAAACGCGGTAAATTTGACCGATGGTTTAGACGGTCTAGCAACTGTTCCAGTAATGTTAGTTGCGCTTTCATATACATTGATTTCATATGTAGTAGGTAACACAATTTTTTCTGAATATTTGCAAATCCAATATATACCAGATGTAGGAGAGCTATCAATTTTTTGTGGTTCAGTGGTTGGAGCCTGTTTAGGCTTTCTTTGGTATAACGCTCCACCAGCAAAAATTTTTATGGGAGACACTGGATCACTTTCTTTAGGGGGATCTTTAGCTGCAATAGCAATTATAGTAAAACATGAAATAGTTTTGGCTATTATAGGAGGTTTATTTGTACTGGAAACAGCCTCGGTAATTATACAAGTTGTTTCATTTAAATTGACAGGTAAAAGAATTTTTAAAATGGCACCAATACATCATCATTTTGAAAAAAAAGGTTGGCCAGAGTCAACAATCGTAATTCGATTTTGGATAATAGCTATCATTTTAGCATTAGTAGGGCTAGCAACTTTAAAATTAAGGTAAGGCATGTTCCAAATTGCAAAACTTAGAGAGCAGTCGTTCCTTGTTTACGGGCTTGGCTTATCAGGAAATTCGGTAATTAAATTTTTTAAAAGAAATAATATTAAAAATTTTTATGTATGGGATGACAAAAAAAAAAATTTATTTAAGAATAATTGGACAAATAATTTAAAATTAACTTTAAAACAAGTTGATTACATCGTATTAGCCCCAGGTATAAGTTCAGTAAAAAATAAAATTCTTTCTAAATACAAAAGAAAAATAATTACGGATATTGACTTATTTTATTTAACTAATAATAAAACAAAAAGCATTGTAGTAACTGGCACAAATGGAAAATCAACAACTTGTAAACTATTATTACATCTTTTAAAAAGAAATAAATTTAAGACTTCTTTAGGTGGGAATATTGGCACCCCAATCTTAGAATTAAAAAATTTAACTAACAGCTATGTAATCATCGAAGCATCGTCTTTTCAACTTGCCCACTCTCAATTCATCAAACCAAATTATGCCTTCTTTCTTAATTTTACTAATGATCACTTAGACTGGCATGGAAACATGAATCATTACCTCAAATCTAAATTAAAAATTTTTAATCTTCAAAGCCTAAATAATTATGCAATCATTAACAGAAAATTAGGAAGAATTTTTAAAAAGAAAAATTTTTCCAGTAAGCTAATTTTTCCTTTAAAAAAAGAATATATAAAAATGAAATACAAAATTAAAAATAAATATCTAACGTCTGAAATTAACGATGAAAATATGAGTTTTATTTTCACTTTTACGAGATTAATTAAAATTAAAGAAAAAAATTTTATAAAGACAATGAAGTCGTTTAAAAGTTTGCCACATAGGTTCGAAATTTTTCTAAAAAAAAAGGATGTTTTATTTATTAATGACTCTAAAGCAACCACTTTTAGAGCTACACAATCTGCCCTATCAAGTTTAAAAAATATTTATTGGATTCTAGGGGGACAGCCCAAAAAAGGTGATAAATTCAAGCTATTAAATTTTAAAAAAAATATTGTTAAGTGCTATTTAATTGGTACGAATATTAATTTTTTTAAAAAACAAATAAAGAATAAATTACCTTTTTTAATTACAAATAATTTAAAAAAAACCGTAGTACAAATTTTAAAAGATATAAATTTACAACAAATTCCGAATAAATCAGTTTTATTAAGTCCAGCATCAGCTTCTTATGACCAATTTGAAAATTTTGAAAAAAGAGGAGAAGAATTTAAGAAATTATGTAAATTATATGCCAAAAAACTCGTTTAAATTTCTATTTATAAATTACTGGAGAAGCATGGATAAAAAAATTTTATTTTGTTTTTTCATTTTATTTTTTTTAGGTTTATTTTTTTCATTCTCCTCAACGTCGTCACTAGCTGGTGAAAGACTTAATAAGGATAATTATTTTTTTTTCACTAAACATTTTATTTTTACTTTTTTGGCTTTGTCAGTTATGATAATAATTTCAATAATAAAAACTGAGTTGCTTGTAAAACTAGTTATCCCTTTATTTATTCTATCCTTCATGTTGTTAGCTCTGGTTCCAATACTAGGAGTCGAAGTTAATGGCGCGAAAAGATGGTTAAATCTCCATTTTTTTAAATTACAGCCAATTGAAATACTTAAACCTATATTTATTTTAATGACAGTAAAAATATTAACTCTTGAAAAATTAAAAGACTCCCAAGCAAGATATATTCTGAGTTTTATGCTCTTAACATCTGTTATTATTTTATTGATTGACCAACCTGATTTGGGGCAATCAATATTGTTAACTGGAAGCTGGGTAGCAACAGTTTTTATTTCTGGAGTAAGCTTGTCCTATATTTTTATTTTCTTTTCACTTTTTATTACATCTTTAAGCTCACTGTTGTTTTTTTTTCCAGAAAAATTTGGATATATTATTAATCGTCTAGGACTTTTTTTTGATCCAAGTCAGGGAGATAAATTTCAATCTTCATCTGCTCTTGACGCAATAATAATTGGGGGATTAACTGGTCAAGGTATGGGCGAGGGTATACTTAAAGATAGCGTTCCAGAGGCTCATACCGATTACGTTATTGCTGTAATATCAGAAGAATTTGGTTCTGTAGCCTCTATAACAATATTAATTATTTTTCTATATATTTCATTCAGAATTGTAAAAAACTGTATTAATCAAGACAATCAATTTTTAAAAATTTCTTTAAGTGGTTTAGCTGCTTTGTTAATATTTCAAACATTTATTCATGCTGGAGTAAATACCAACTTGCTGCCAACAACAGGAATGACTTTACCTTTTTTGAGTTACGGGGGGTCGTCTTTAATTGGGAGCGCAATTTTGGCTGGTCTAGTTTTAAATTATACAAAAAATAAAGTTTATTTATATGACTAAAAAAAAAGTATTAATTGCAACTGGTGGAACAGGTGGCCATATATTTCCCGCTATAAGTTTAGCTAATTTTTTAGAAAATAATAATTATAAAGTGAAAGTGACCACTGATAGAAGAGGATTAAAATTTTTTGAAGGTCATCCTAATCTTGATTTGATAGAAATACCCTCATCTCCGTTAGTAAAAAAAAATGTATTTAAAATAGCACTTTCTATTCTGATTATTTTTTATTCATTATTAAAATCATTAATATTTTTAACATTTAATAGACCATCGATTATTTTTGGAATGGGAGGTTATTCTTCATTTCCAATTTGTATTATTGCAACATTTCTAAGAATAAAATTTGTTATTTATGAAAACAATCTAATTATTGGAAAAGCAAATAAGTATTTACTACCATTTGCAAAAAAAATATTTGTTTCTTTTAAAGAGTTAGATGGTGTTTCTAAAAATTATAATAATAAAGTTATTGAAATAGGCAATATAATTAGAGAAGAAATAATTAATACAAATTACAGCTACGATGAAAAAAGAAAGTTTGATAAAATAAAAATCTTAGTCTTGGGTGGTAGCCAAGCCGCAAAAATTTTTGCAGAAGAATTACCTCAAGTTTTTAAAAAAATTGCCAAGTCTGAATTACCAATTAAAGTCTATCAGCAATGCCAAAAAAAACAAAATACTCAATTGAAAGAGTTTTACAAAAAAACCGGAATAGAACATGAGATATTTAATTTTACAGATAAAATAAATAATTATTATACAAAAACAAATCTTGTTATTACTCGGGCTGGCGCTTCGGCTCTTGGCGAATTGATAAATGTTAAGACTCCATTTATTTCAATACCGCTTCCATCATCTGCAGATAATCATCAATACAAAAATGCTGAGTTTTACGAAAAAAAAGGTTATGGGTATTTATTGGAGGAAAAAAATATTAAAAGTGAATTATATGGTCTCATAAAGTCTATTTTTTATGATAAATCACTTGTTAAAAGCATCTTATCTAAACAAGAACAACATTCTGATAAAGATATTTTTGGAAATTTAAACAATCAATTAGAGAAAATATTAGATGAAAAAAATTAATTTAGGACAAAAAGATACTATTCACTTTATTGGTATTGGGGGGATTGGAATGAGCGGACTTGCTCAAATAATGAAGAATATGGGATTTAAAATTCAAGGCAGCGATCAAAATAAAAGTAAAAATACTGTTAGCTGTTCAAAATCTGGAATTAAAATTTTCATTGGACATTCAACGAAAAATATAAAGAATGTAAATATTTTAGTGAAGTCAAGTGCAATAAAAAATAACAATATTGAGGTTAAGTTTGCGAAAAAAAATAATATACCAATTTATTCTAGAGCTGAAGTTTTAGCAGATATAGTATCGCTAAAAAAAAATATAATAATTACTGGTTCACACGGAAAAACTACAACAACATCTTTAGTTGCGAAAATACTATCAGATCAAAAATTAGACCCAACTATTATAAATGGGGGGGTAATTAATTCTTTAAAAAGTAATGCTAAACTTGGAAAAGGTGATTGGGCCATACTGGAAGCCGACGAGTCAGATGGAAGTTTTTTAAAATTGCCAATAAATTATTCAGTTGTAACTAACATTGATCATGAGCATATAGACTATTATAAAAATTACAAAAACTTGGAAAATTCCTTTGTAGAATTTATTAATAAGACCCCACCGACTGGTAAAGCAATAATTTGTATAGACAATAATAATATCAGAAAAATATTAAGTAAAATTCAAAATAAGAATATAATTACTTACGGTGAAAGTAAAAAAGCTCAATATCAAATTGACAAAATTAAATACAATATTGACAGCACTACATTTAATTTAAATTATAAAAATAAAGAAAGAAAAAATGTTTATATTAAAAATATAAATGTTAAATTATTAGGAAAGCATAATGTGCTTAATACTGCTGCCGCTTTTATAGTTTGTCACAATTTGGGTGCTGAATTAAAAAAAACTAAAAAATCCCTTAAAAATTTTTCAGGTGTACAAAGAAGAATGACAAAGGTTTTTTCTAAAAACAAAAATGATTTTTACGATGATTACGCTCATCACCCAACTGAAATTAAATCAATTTTAGATGGAGTACACAAAGTTAACCCAAAAAGAAAAATAATAAGTGTATTTGAGCCACATAGATATTCAAGAGTGATGTCTCTCAAAAATGAATTTTCAAAATGTTTTCTTAAATCAAATTATGTGATCGTTTGCCCCTTGTATGCTGCGGGAGAAAAAAAAAATTTCAAATTTAATTTAAATAAGTTTGCGGATTTAATAGCTAAAAAATCTAAAACTCAAACAGTAATTGTGAAAAATGAAATTGAATTATGTAATTTTTTTAAGAGAAATTTAACAAATAATGAAATAATAATTGGTATGGGAGCAGGTGTGATTTCAAAATGGATGAGAACACTTAAATTTTCACTATGACTTTAGACGAAAACATCATTAAAAAATTTGAAAAAAATTTAAAAAAAAAAGTAAATCTTTCTAGTTACAGCTGGTTTAACTTAGGAGGAGACGCTGAATATTTTTATAAGGCAAAAGATAAAAATGAATTAGTTGAGTTTTTAAATTACGCAAAAAAAGAAAACTTAAAAACCACCATCTTGGGAGCTGGTTCAAACACGCTGTTTAGAGATAATGGAGTCAAAGGAGCTGTTATAAAATTAGGAAAAGGTTTTTCTTTTATAAAATTAATTAATGAAGATGTCCTAGAGGTTGGTGCAGCAACATTGGATAAAAAGGTTGCTAATTTTTCTAAAGAAAATAATTTGAGTAATTTAGAATTTTTATCATGTATACCTGGCTCAATTGGTGGTGCGATAGTTATGAATAGCGGTTGTTATGATAATGACATATCAAAAATTTTAATTTCTATAAAAGCAATAAATAAAAAAGATTTAAAAGAAATTGAAATTAAAAAAGAAAATATTAAATTTTTGTACAGGGGCACAAATTTACCTAAAGATCTGATTATCATATCTGCTAAATTTAAAGGAATGGTAGGAAAAAAAGATGATATAGAAAAAAAACAATCTAATTTTATTGAAAAAAAAAAATTATCTCAGCCTAGTCAAATAAAGACATGCGGAAGCACTTTTAAAAATTTAGATAAAGATAGAAAAGCCTGGATGTTAATTAAGGAAGCAGGATGCCAGCATTTTAAAGAAGGTGATGCCGCAATTTCACAAAAACATCTTAATTTTTTTGTAAATAATGGTAAAGCAAAATCCTCTGATATAGAGAGTTTGATAAATAAAGTAAGAGTAAAGGTATATGAAAAAACTGGAGTAAATTTGGAACTGGAGATTAAAATTATTGGTGAGTAAAAAAAAATATAAAAATATTTTAGTGGTTTTAGGTGGAACTTCAGGAGAAAGAGGTGTTAGTCTCGAAAGCGGTAAAGCTTGTATAAAAGCTTTAAAAAAAAAAAAATATAAAGTTTCCTCATTTGATCCAAAAATTAAAAATTTTAATTTAATAGAAAAAAAAAATGTAGATGCAATTTTCAATGCTTTACACGGTGGTGACGGAGAGGACGGAGTCGCTCAAAGTTACTTTGAATATTTGAAAATTCCATATACACACTCTGGCGTAATCAGTTCATACACATCTATGAACAAGACTTATTCTAAAGAATTATTTATTAAGAATAAAATTAAAACTCCAAAATTTTTGTCTATAAACAAAAAAAATTTCAAAAGTAGCACGATAGAAAAGTTTATTAAGAAAAAAAAAATAAACTACCCTATAGTTATAAAGCCAATTAATGAGGGATCTAGCTTGGGTGTTAAGATTTGTGATAATAAAAAAAAATTATTTCAAATAATAAAAAGTTTATTAAAAAAATACGATGATCTTATACTTGAAGAATATATTGGAGGACAGGAAATACAAGTTGCAGTAATAAATGGTAATCCTTTAGGAGCAATTGAGCTTATACCCAAGAGATCATTTTATGATTACAAAGCCAAATACACTAAAGAAGCTAAAACCGAACACGTAATGCCTGCAAAATTATCTAAAAAGAAATATGCTGAGGTTTTGAAAATTGCAAAAAAAACACATAAAGTTTTAGGATGCAAAGGTATCACAAGATCTGATTTTAAATTTTATAAAAATAGTTTTTTTATATTAGAAATAAACACACAGCCAGGGATGACAAAATTATCTTTAGTTCCTGAAATTGCAAAATTTAACGGTTTAACATTTGAAAATCTAGTTGAGAAAATTCTATTAGATGCAAGTATTAATAGATGAAAAATCAAACAGTTATTGCTTCATTATTGTTGATATTTTTATCCTCTATCACTCTACAACAAAAAATAGAGTTTTCTAAATTTAATTTAAAATTAATTCAAATTGAAAATAATTTCTTATTAAGCAACGATGAAATCGAAAAGTTGCTGATTAAATTTTATAACAAAAATCTTTTATTTCTTAATTATAAAGAAGTCGAAAAACAGCTAAAAAAAAATACTTTCATTGAAAGTTTTAATGTTAAAAAAAAATATCCTGATACTTTAAAAATAGAAATTTTTGAAAAAAAACCAATTGCTATATTGCTGAATAATAAAAATAGATTTTATTTAAGTAATAAAATTGATTTAATAGAATACAACGATCATCTTAATTATGAAAATTTACCTTATGTTTTTGGATCCCAAAAAGAATTCAAAATTTTCTACAATAACCTAAAAAAAATAAATTTCCCTTTTGATTTGGTAAAAAAATATACCTTATATCAATCTAACAGATGGGACTTAGAAACTGTAAATAAAAAAACAATTAAATTGCCTTCTAATAATTATTTAAAAAGTTTAGATAATTTTCTAAATTTAAATAAAAAAATGGATTTTAGAGGATATAGTGTTTTTGATTATAGAATAGAAAATCAACTTATTTTAAAATAATTAATGATAAATTCAACAACCCTTTTTTTTGAAATTAATAAGATAAATTTAACTTTTATTGCTGGTGAGTATGACGAACAAAATAATTTTAAAATAACTTATAAAGAACAAGTTCCAATAATTGGAGTAGAAAATAATAGAATTACTGATTATGGGAAACTTTTTAATGTAGTTAAAGAAAATGTTTATAAAATTGAACAAGATTTGAACTTTACATTTAAGGACTTAGTTTTAATCTTAGAAAATTTTGAACCAACTTTTATAAATGTAACCGGATATAAGAAATTAAACAGCTCCCAGATCTTAAGAGAAAATATAACATATATTTTAAATTCTTTAAAATCTTACATTGATAAAGTTGAAGATAAAAAAACTATAATTCATATTTTTAATTCAGAATTTTATTTAGATTACAAAAAAGTTGAAAATTTACCAATTGGTCTTTTCGGAGATTTTTATTCTCACGAATTGTCTTTTGCGCTTATTAAAAAAATTGATTATAAAAATTTGAACAATATTTTTGAAAAATGTAATTTGAAAATTAGAAAAATTTTACTTAAGAGTTTTATAGTTGGAGCGAACATAAGTAATAGCAGAAAAAGTTTAGAAAATTTCTTTAAAATACAAATAAACGAGAGTAACTCGAAATTATTTTATTTCGAAAATAATTCATTGAAACATGAACAAGACTTTAATTTCGGTTCAAATATTATAATTAATGATATTCTAAAAATTACAGCATTAAAAAAAAATACTATTAAAGAGATTTTAGACGAGATTGAACCGCAAAAAGAATCATTTAATGAGGATTATATTGAAGAAAAGTTTTTTAAAAAAGATATTTATAGAAAAATTAAGAAAAAACTAATTTATGATATAGCTTTTGCGAGAATTAAAGAAATCTCAGAAATAATATTATTTAATAATGTAAATACTCGTCATTATATTAATAAGAAAAATGATATTTTTTTGGAAATCAATCATGAATCTAATTATTCAATTTTGAGGAACATTTATAAATCAGTTTTTGAAATTAATGACAAAAAGAATTTTGAATTTCTAAAAAATTTGTCTTATGATGATACTTTAAATACAGCTTTTAAACTTGTCCATTTTGGTTGGAAAAAAGAAGCAATACCACTAGCGCAACCAGAAAAGTCAGGATTAGCCCGATTATTTGATGCTATATTTAGCTAATTATTGTTATTTTTAGAAATATTTTTTGTTTTAAGTTTACTTTGTTCGTTCTGTATAAAAATTGAATGCAATCAGTAAATCAAAAAACTCTATCAAATCCTGTATCTTTTGAGGGAGTAGGACTCCACTCAGGGCAAAAATCTAAAGTTACAATCAATCCAGGCAAAGAGGATCAGGGCATAATTTTTAAAAGAATTGATCTAAAAAAAAATAATTTAATAGAAGCTAACTACAAAAATGTGACCTCAGCAAAGCTATGCACTACATTAGAAAATAAGAATGGAGTCAAAGTCTCAACAGTTGAACATCTGCTAGCTGCGTTATATTTTTCTGATATTGATAATGCAGTTATAGAAATTAACTCAAATGAAGTTCCGATTATGGACGGGTCTGCTAAAGATTTTTTAGAGATTTTAAAAAACACCAAATTATCATCATTATCAAAAAAAAGAAAATACCTAAAAGTGATTGACAAAATTGAATTAATTGATGGCGCAAGAAAGATTTCTATTGAACCAGATGACAACTCACTAGAAGTTGATTTTAAACTTAACTATGAGAATCAAATAATTGGAAAACAAAGAAATAAAATAAATTTTAGCAATAATAACTCAGATGACATAATTAATTCTCGAACTTTTTGTTTATTTCAAGACATCGAGAAAATTAAAAAAGCTGGTTTAGCAAAAGGCGGTTCATTAGATAACGCGATTGTAGTTGATCAAAATAAAGTTCTTAATAAAGAAGGTCTCAGGAACGATAAGGAATTTGTCAATCATAAGATTTTAGATTTAGTAGGAGATTTTTTATTATCTGGATATAGAATAGTCGGAAAAATTAAATGTGAACAAGGCGGTCATGAGCTGACAAACTTATTTCTAAGAAAAATGCTTGATCAAACAAAACTACTTAATGTCTTTGAACTTAACAACATTTTTATTTCCAAGAGATTAAAATCAAACTCATTCGTAAAATTAGCTGTTAACGCTTAGTTTAGTTATATTAATTTATCATATAAATAAAATATTAATCTGATATTAGTTTATATTAATGAACATTAGATTTTTTATAACTCTATTAATTTTTCTTTCATTTATTGCATGTTCTAAAAATAAAGATTTAGTTTATGAAAATTCAAAAAAAGTAGATCCATATACACTCTATAAAGAGGGCCTCGAGTCATTTGAAAAAAAAAATTATTTTTTTGCTAGTAAAAAATTTGACAAGGCTGAATTAAATTTTGATAAACCTGATTTAGCTTCTAAGGCATCTATAATGTCGAGCTATTCTCTTTATAAAATCAATTTTTATAAAGAAGCAGAAAATAATTTAAATAGGTATTTTGAACTATATCGTGCAGATAAAAATATTATTTATGCACATTATTTGCTTGCACTGATTTATTATGAGCAAATAAAAGATGAAAGAAAAGATTTGCAACCTTTAATTAAAGCTCAAGAAAAAATAAATTTTTTCTTACAAAATTATCCAAACAATGATTACGCAACAGATTTAAAATTTAAACAAGACTTAATTCAAAATCAATTAGCTGCAAAAGAATTATACATAGCAAAATATTATACGTCAGTTCAAAAATGGGTTCCAGCTATTAACAGATTAAAGAACATTGTTAAATTATATGATAAAACAGTATTTATTGAAGAAGCATTACACAGACTTGTGGAGGTGCATTATTATTTAGGATTAGAAGAAGAAGCTAAAAAATATGCTAAAGTTTTGGGCTATAATTATAACTCTAGTGAGTGGTATGAACAATCTTACAAAATTATTAACAGAGATTATAAAATTATTAAAAAAAAGAATAATGATAAAAAATTAAAAGAGGAAAGCTTATTTAAAAAAATTATCGATATAATAAATTGATGGATGAGAAATTAAAAATTATTACGCACTATAAAAAAAAAATTAAAATTTTAAAAGAACATAATCATTATTATCACAATGAGGATAAACCTAAAATATCAGATTTTGAGTATGATCGGATTAAAAAAGAGCTTTCCTCGTTAGAAAAAAAATATAAGTATTTAAAAGATCTAAACTTATCATTAAATACTGTTGGTGCTAAACCCACTAATAAATTTAAAAAAAAAAATCATTTAATTCCTATGTTGTCTTTATCCAATGCTTTTGAAAAAAATGACATGAAAGATTTCGTTAAAAAAGTAAATAATTTTTTAAATTTAAGTGATGAGAAATTAGAATTATTCGCTGAACCAAAAATAGATGGAATTTCTGCTTCATTAATTTACGAAGAAGGTATTCTAACTAGAGGCTTATCTAGGGGAGATGGTATTGTCGGAGAAGATATTTTAGATAATCTTAAAACCATAAGTTCAATTCCAAAAAGGATTATGGGAGAAGAAGTACCGGAGCTATTAGAAATTAGATGTGAAATCTATATTGGAAAAAAAGATTTTATAAAGATTAAAGAAAATTTTGCAAACCCTCGAAATGCTGCTGGTGGATCTTTAAGACAAAAAGATCCAAACGTAACATCAAAAATACCTTTAAGATATTTTGCTTATGGATTTGGTGCAGTAAAACCAATGATTTTTCAAACTCAATCTGAATTTTTAGAAAAGATTAAAAAATGGAAATTTTTAACTAACCCATTATCAGAGATTGTGAATAGTTTAGATCAAATTGAAAAAATGCATAAAAAGATTGACCAATTAAGATCTTCTCTAAACTATGATATTGATGGCCTGGTCTATAAAGTTAATGATTTAAATTTGCAAAAAAGATTAGGAAATACTTCTAATTCTCCACGATGGGCTATAGCTTATAAATTTTCTGCTGAAAAAGCTCTTACAAAAATAAATGATATCGTTATTCAAGTTGGTCGAACTGGAGCAATTACCCCAGTCGCTAAGGTAGAACCAGTTACTGTTGGAGGTGTTGTTGTTTCAAATGCAACTTTACACAATGAGGATGAAATTGAAAGAAAAGATATTAGAATTGGCGATACAATTACAATTCAAAGAGCCGGAGATGTAATTCCACAAGTTGTTTCCGTTGAGCTTTTACAAAGAAAGAAAAATGCAAAAAAATTTATTTTTCCAGTCAATTGTCTTTGTGGATCTAAAACAAAAAAAGAATTGAGCAAAAGTACCAACAAACATGATGCGGTAAGAAGATGTATGAAAGGATACGATTGTAAATTTATTGCAAAAGAAAAACTAAAACATATAGTTTCAAAAGAAGCTTTTAATATAGATGGTCTTGGTAAAAAAGTTATAGAACAGTTTTGGAATTTGAAATTAATAAAAGAACCATCTGACATTTTTAATTTAAATTATAGAGAAATAAGAAATTTAGAGGGATGGGGAGAACTTTCAATAAACAATCTAAAAACAGCAATAAAAAAATCACAATCCATTTCTTTAGATAAGTTTATTTTCTCAATCGGCATAAGACATATTGGTCAAGAAAATGCTAAGATATTAGCAGGATTTTTTGAAACTATTAAGGAATTTTCAAAATTATTTGATTTTAATAATAGAAAAAAATTATTAATAAATTTAGTTGATCTTGACGGAATTGGTGAAACACAAATACATTCAATCGATAATTTCTTTTTAAATAATACTAATACAAGAATTACTAAGGAATTAATAAATAAACTAAATATTAGTAATTTTTCTATTCACAATAATAAGGGTAAATTTTCAAATAAAAAATTAATGTTCACTGGTGGATTTAAAAATATAAGCAGATCAGAAGCAAAAGCAATAGCTGAAAATAATGGTGGAAAAGTTCTTGGATCTATTTCAAAAAAATTAAATTTTTTAGTAGTTGGAGATTCTAAACCGACTAAAAAGAAAATTGAGCAGGCAAAACAATTAAATATAAAGATAATAACAGAAAAAGAATGGAATAAAATTTTAGATAGCTGAACAAGCGCTTTGAAGTTCTAGTATTTCAGTTTTATTCATAAAATCTTTAAGATTTTTGAAGACAGTTTTATGATAATTATTAAGCCAATTTTTCTCTTTTTCATTAAGTTTTTCTAAAATAATTAAATCTTTATCAATAGGTGCCATGGTTAAATTTTTAAAAATCATTTTTTTTCTATCTCCCTTAACATAAATAAGATTTTCAATTCTGATACCAAATTTGTTTTTTTCATAGTAGCCCGGTTCATTTGATACAATCATACCTTCTTGGAAATTAATTTTATTTTTTTTTGAAATTGCATGAGGGCCTTCATGCACATTTAGAAAATATCCAACTCCATGACCCGTTCCATGAGCATAATCTAAACCAATTTCACTAAGATATTTTCTTGCATAATTGTCGATTAGTGATCCAGATGTATTTTTTTTTAGTCTAAAACTTGAAACAGCAATATGTCCTTTGAGAACTCTTGTAAAAATATCTTTAATTCTATTATTTGAATTTTTTAGGGAAATAGTACGCGTTACGTCTGTAGTTCCAAATTCATATTGTCCGCCAGAATCAACAAGGTAAATATCACCTTTCTTCAATTTTCTATTTGTTTCTCTAGTTGCTTTATAATGAATGATAGCTCCATTAGGCCCTGTTCCCGATATAGTTGGAAAACTCAAAAATTTAAATTTTTTATTTTTCTTTCTAAATTTTAATAATTTTTGGGAAGCGCTTATCTCAGTAATATTATTTCTATCAAAATTTTTCTTAAGCCAAAATAAATACTTAGTCAAAGCAACGCCATCGTAGATATGTGCTTTTTTTATATTTTCTATTTCTTGTTTTCCTTTTATCGCTTTTAAATCGTAAATAGGGTCGTGAAAATTAAGTACTTTATTATTTCTGTAAATAGTATTCTCAAAAAAATAAGAGCAAGAATTTTTGTCAATTATAAAATTTTTCTTTTTGATACCTGAAAGTATTTTAGTGCAGCTCTTAATATCTAAAAATTCAATCTTTTTATAATATTTTCTTAAAGTTAATGAGATTTTTTTTAAGTCACAAAAAAATTTGATATTTTTATTTTTATTAATTAAAATATAACTATATGGTATTGGAGTATATTTTGAGTCATGGCCTCTAATATTTAGTAGCCAGGCATTATTTTCACTTGCAGTTATAAATAAATAATCAGATTTTTTTTTCTTTAAAAAATTAGTAATTTTATTTACTTTTGATTGATATTTCTCACTTACTGAATTACCTGATAATGAAAAAAATTTATCTTTATTTTTTTTGATTTTTCTTTTCCAAATTTTATCGATCAAATTATTAATAAGTGGTTTATACTTGCATTTACTTTTCCCAAAAAATACTGATAAATTTTTTTTTGTAAATAAATTAGGATCAAAACCAATTGTTATTTTTTTTCTTTTTAAGATATCACTTGGTATTTTATCTGGAATTTTAATAATTTTAAAAGATTTTCCGCTTTGTTTGTGAGCTTGTAAAGTATATCTACCATCAACAAATAAATAATTTCTGTTCTTTAATATTAGGGCAAAACCATAAGATCCAGAAAAACCTGTAATAAAATTTAGTCTATCATTGTGATCTTGGATATATTCACCAAAAAATTCATCATTTTTAGGAACAATATATCCATCTATTTTCTCTCTCTCAAAAAGTTTTCTTAATTTCTTTATTTTTTCCATTTAAGTATTTTATTTTTTTTGTAACGGTCCCAACCAGGACTTCTGTATTCTTCATCAAATTCAATTGAATTATCTTGATTGAAATCAAAGTCATTATTATCATTTAAGTTGATCTCATTTTTTTCCACGCTTTCATCTGGTATTTCATTGATGAATCTTGATGGCAAAGCATCCATCCAATCACCGTGGTAAGCTCTTTTCATGGCAAAAGATAAATAAGCTTCCTTTTTGGCTCTAGTAATACCCACATATGCTAACCGCCTTTCCTCCTCCAGAGCAAAGTCTCCTTTTTCTTCTAAAGATTTTTGATGAGGAAATAATCCTTCCTCCCAACCTGGTAGAAATACTACGTCAAATTCTAAACCTTTTGCAGCATGCATTGTCATTAAATTGACTTTTGCTCCTTCCCACTCTTGATCTATTGATGTTGCCAACGCAACATGTTCCAGAAAATTTTGTAGATTATCATAATCTTGCATAGCCCTTAATAGCTCTTTTAAATTTTCCAATCTATTTTCATTCTCTAAATCTTTTTTATTTTTTAACATTGATGAATATCCAGATTCATCTAGCACTAGTTTTAACAAATCAAAGTGTTTCATCTTTAATGAGTTGATACGCCATTTTTGAATTAAGTTTATTAATTGGTTTAGTGCAGTTTTTATCTTAGGCTTAAAATCTCCTTTTTCTATTAACTTAATAATTGAGTCTTCTAAACATAGCTTATTAGCTTTACCGAAAGTATAAATTTGGTTTAGTGTACTTTCACCGGCACCTCTTTTAGGCGCGCCAATAACCCTTTCTAAAGCCAAATCATCAAATTTTTGATTAATAATTCTCAAATAAGAAACTGCATCCTTAATTTCTGATCTCTCGTAAAACTTTATCCCTCCTAAAACACGATATCCAATCCCAACCTGCAGAAATCTTTCCTCAAATTCGCGTGTTTGATATATTGCTCTAACCAATATTGACACATCGTTTAAAGAATATTTTTTTTTAATTTTTTGTTCGATTATATCGCTTATGCCTTGTGCTTCCTCTTTACCAGTTCTGTAACAGTTAAGCTTTACCAATTCCCCTTGATTAGCTGAAGACCACAATTTTTTACCAACTCTATTTGTGTTATTTGATATTAAATTAGATGCAGTATCTAGAATATTTTTTGTAGATCTATAGTTCTGCTCTAGCTTAAATACTTTACAGTTTTTATAGATTTGATCGAAAGTAAGAAAATTCTTAATTTCTGCTCCTCTCCAACTATAGATTGATTGATCATCGTCACCAACACAACAAATGTTTTTTTTTTCATTTACTAATAAGTTTAACCATTTATTTTGAATAAAATTAGTATCTTGAAACTCATCAACTAAAATGTATTTAAAATTTTTTTGATATATTTCTCTTATATCTTTATGTTCCTCAAAAAGTTTTACGCAAAATAAAATTAAGTCTCCAAAGTCGAATGCGTTTAGGTCTTTAGTTTTGTTTTGATATATTTCATAAACTTTTAATATTGATTTAATTATTGAGCCAGACTTCTCTATCTTTACATTTTTTGGCAAAAGACCTTTATTTTTCCATTGATCGATATGATACATGATTAATTGAGGAGAAAATTTTTTAGCGTCCAAATCTTCTCCTTTTACAATATTTCTAATTAATTTTTTTTGATCATCTGTGTCTAAAATAGTAAAATTGCTTTTATACTCCAAAGCTTCTGCATGCCTTCTCAGAAACTTAACACTTATAGAGTGAAATGTTCCGAGCCAAGGAACGGCATTAGAGCTTCCTTTTATATGTTGCATAACCCTGTTTTGCATTTCTTTTGCAGCTTTATTTGTAAAAGTTACGCATAATATTTGATTAGCCCATGCTTTTTTTTGATTTATAATATGTATCAGTCTTGTAGTTAAAACCCTTGTCTTTCCGGATCCAGCGCCAGCAACAATTAAGTTTGGCCCCTCTGTGCTGATAACAGCTTCTTTTTGCTCTTTGTTTAAGTTTTTAATTAAATTATCTATGTTATTCATAAAAAAGAATTTTCATTTATATACTAGTTATAAAAATAAAAAAAATGATAAATAAATTTAATAAAATAATTCACAATAAGTTTTCTAGATTTTTAAGATTCGTTTTCTTTTTAAGATATTTATTTGGATTATTTATAGTTGCTACTATTTTATTTTTTATAATCCCAGGTTTTTTTAATTATGAAAAAAAGTCAGAGGTTTTCAAAAGATACCTTGTTAAAAATTATGATCTTAAAATTTCAAATTTTGAAAGTGTTAATTATCAATTATTTCCGCTGCCAAATTTAGAGCTTAGCAATCTAACAATAAATTTTGATGATTCCCCAGTAAAATTAAATGTTAAAAAATTGAAAATATACCCAAAACTTTTAAATATTTATAATAGCGAAAATTTTCAATCAAATAAAATAGTTTTTAACAAAAGTGATGTTTCTTTAAGAAATTCAGATATTAAATTTTTTATAAAAAAGTTTCTCAGCCAAAAAAAAAAATTATATTTTGATGATCTTAACATAAAAATTTATGACGAAATTAAATTATTAGTCTCATTAGAAAATATAGAATTTGCTAATTTTGGATTTAACAAAAATATCATAAAGGGAAATATTTTTAACAAAGAATTTCAAACAAAAATAAATAAAAATTTAAATAATATAAATTTTAAAATAAATAAATCTGGCATTGATATAGACATAAAGTTAGAAGAAAAAACTAACAAAAATCTTATTAAAGGCACGTATAAATCAAAAATCCTTAACGCAAAATTAAAATTTAATTTTAGTTACGATGAAAAATCATTAAATATTTATAATTCATTTTTTAGAAGTAAAAATCTTTCTTTTAAAAATAATAGTTTAATATCTATCGAACCTTTTTTAGACAGTAACTCAAATTTTGAAATTGAAAATCTTAACACCAAAATTTTTAATAAATTACAACTGGAGAAACTATTAGAATTTAAAAATATATTAAAACAAATTAACACTAAAAATGAAGTCAATTTCAATTCAAAAAAATTTAGCCGAAGTTTTATTGATAAATATAATCTAAAATTTGATTTAGCATATGGCAGATTGAATTATTCAAAAAATTTTTCTATTTCAAATAATAATTTTATTTGCAAAGGTAATGCAAATTTATTAGAAGAATATCCTTTATTATTTTTTGATTGTTCAATTAATTTAAATAGTAAAAAAGATTTTTTAAAAAAATTTGATATAAATATAAAAAAAAATAATAAAATTTTTAATCTTAACGTTAAAGGAAACATTAGTGTTTTCAATAACAAAATTAATTTTAAAGAGATCTCAGTCAATAAAAATTACAAAGCATCAAATGAAGATTTGAACTATTTGAAAGAAAAATTTGAAAATATTGTATTTGACGATAATTTTATTAAAATTTTTAATTTAAAAAAAATAAAAGAATTTATTTTAGAAATTTCTTAATTATTTAGGTTTTGTCATTTTAAGCGGGTTCATTATTTTATCATAGTCGTTCTCATGAATTAAACCTTCTTTAATAACTTCCTGTTTTAAAGTCGTTCCATTTTTGTGAGCTGCTTTAGCTATGTGAGCAGCTTTATCGTAACCAATTTTTGGAGCCAATGCGGTTACAAGCATTAGAGAATTATCTAATAGATACTTAATTCTTTTTTTATCCGCTTTAATTCCTTTTACACAATAAAGAGCAAAAGTTTTTGAGGAGTCACTCATAATCTCAATTGATTGTAAAATATTATGAATGATCAGTGGTTTAAAGACATTTAATTCAAAATGTCC
>JADHRE010000004.1 GCA_016777595.1 Candidatus Pelagibacter sp. | reverse complement strand
TTCTTTCAATTAGATCAGAAACCAAAGCTTCTAATTTTGCTCTAGTAAATTTTAAGTTAACATGTTTTGGTCCTGTTTTATCGGCAGTTATAAAGGGGAGATTTATTTCAGTTTGAGCTGCAGATGAAAGTTCAATTTTGGCTTTTTCAGCTGCTTCCTTTAGTCTTTGAAGTGCTAACTTATCGTTTCTTAAATCAATACCGTTATCTTTTTTAAATTCATCAATAAGATAATTTACTATAGCATCGTCGAAATCTTCACCACCTAAAAAAGTATCACCGTTAGTTGATTTAACTTCAAATACACCATCTCCAATTTCAAGAATTGAAACGTCGAAAGTACCACCACCTAAATCATATACTGCAATTTTTTGTCCGTTCTTTTTATCAAGTCCGTAAGCAAGTGCTGCAGCGGTTGGTTCATTGATAATTCTCAAAACTTCTAAACCTGCTATTTTTCCAGCATCTTTTGTTGCTTGTCTCTGAGCATCATTGAAATAAGCTGGAACTGTAATTACAGCTTTTGTAACAGCTTGTCCTAAATACTTTTCAGCTGTCTCCTTCATTTTTTGTAAAACAAATGCAGAAATTTGAGAAGGAGAATATTTTTTGCCTTTTCCTTCTATCCAAGCTTCTCCGTTATCAGATTTAACAATTTTAAATGGTACCTTGCTAATGTCTTTTTTAACAGTGTCATCCTCGAACGACCTGCCGATTAATCTTTTAGCTGCAAAAATTGTATCTTGAGCATTTGTAACAGCTTGTCTTTTAGCTGGCTGGCCTATAAGCTTCTCATCGTTCTCTATAAAAGCCACTACAGATGGAGTGGTTCTTGCTCCTTCTGCGTTTTCTAACACTTTTGCCTGTGAGCCATCCATTATGGCTACACATGAATTTGTTGTCCCTAAATCAATTCCTATTACTTTACTCATTAATATGTTCCTTACGTTAAAATTTATATGGGTGCTATTTCTTGAACTACAAGTCTATTTTTCCTCTTTTTTAACTGCATTTTCCTGATCTTTAGTTATTTTTTTCTTCGATACGCTGACTAAAGCTGGTCTTAGCAACCTTTCTCCCAGCATGTAGCCTGCTTGAATTTCTTGGAGAACATTCCCTGGTTCAACTTTTTCATCTTCAATTTCTGACATTGCTTGATGAATGTTTGGATCAAATTTTTTATTTTCAACTTCAATTTTCTTGATTCTGTTCTTTTCAAAAATCGAAATTAAATCTTTTTCAATAATTGTAATATTTTCTAAGAAACTATCTAAATCTTGATTTTTTTTTAATTTTTCATCATTTTTTATTGCTTCTTTAGCTCTTTGTAAGTTGTCGAGAATAGCTAAGCTTTCTTTAGCAAAGTTAAAAGAACCGAACTCGAATGCATCTTTAACTTCTTTTTCAAACCTCCTTCTTTGATTTTCAATTTCAGCAAGCGATCTTAATAATTTATCTTCAGAAATTTGTAGTTTTTCTTCAGGCGTTTGATCTTTAGGAATTTCTTTTTTTTCATCATTTTTAAGATCTTGGACACTTTCCTCGCTGGTAGGCTCAGTGTTTTCTTGTTTTTCAATATTTTCTTCTTTAGTGTTTTCGCTCATTTAACTTGCTATATAGTTAGTACTTATTAAATTACTAGACTTAAAATGATAAAAATTTTAATTGGAACCCACAATAAAGGTAAATTTAGAGAGATTGCTCATTTATTACCGAAAAAATATTTAAAAATTTCCCCTATTTCACTTAAAATAAAAAGCCCAAAAGAGACTGGAAAATCTTTTATTTCCAACGCCAGACTAAAGGTAAAATTTTTTTCAAAGTTTGTAAACTATCCGGTTATATCTGATGACTCAGGGTTGTGTATTGAAGCATTAAAAAATAGACCAGGAATATACTCTGCAAGGCTTGCACAAAAACATGGAAGTTTTTTTAAAGCAATGAAGTTTATTTTAAAAAAAATGGAAAGAAAAAAAAATAGAAGAGCCACGTTTGTTTGCAGCCTTGCCTATAAAAATAAAAATAAAAAAACAATGGTTGCAGAAGGAAGAATCAATGGCACTATTTCAACAAAGGTAATTGGAAATAATGGCTTTGGTTACGACCCCATCTTTATTCCCAAAAAAAATAAAATTACATTTGGTCAAATGTCTAAATCAATAAAAATAAAAATGGATCATAGATTTATCGCATTTAAGAAATTGAAAAAAAAAATTAAAATTTAATAAATTTTTTATTTTCTGTTTTATAAATTTCTAGTTCTTGAATTATTTTTCTATCTTTAAAACTAAATGTCCCAATTTTGCCTTCAATCTTATTTTTAAATAAAAAATCATTTATTGAATTTATTCCATTATTTTCTTTCCACGCATAATAGATTAGCCCTAAAGCATCATAAGCTAAAATAGTTATTTCATTAGGATATATTTTAAATCTTTCAAAATATTTGACATTGTATTTTCTATACTCTTTATAATTAACTGAAGGATAATATAAATTTTTAATTGTATTTTCATAAAATATACTTTCGTCAAACCATTGATTAATCGTGGTGAATAAAACATTTTCTTGATCAACATCAGTATAAACAAGTGAAGTTAAAACACTTTTTAGATTATTGCCAAAATCAATTATAATTATGGAGTCAAAACTTACATCACCCAAAGTGTATAATTGTTCTAACCGTTCAAGTTCTTTTTTTGATTGTTCATCTTCTTTATCTTCAAACATTTTTTTTCTCAGTTCCAAATTTTTTTTTCGCTGGCTGTAATTTGTTAAAGTTTCTATTTCACCCGTTAGAACTTCCGGGTTAGGACTATATTTAAATGTTCTAATATTTTTCAAATTTAAAATTTTTAATTTTTTTTCAATTAGTTCCATATATTCATTTTTTGGATACATTAGAATTGTATTTTTTTTTTTTTGTTTCTGTAAAAATTTTGACAAAGCTATTAACTGCGATTCTAAACTTATTCCAATGCTAATAATGTTCTTGGAAAACTCAGGGTTAATATTAGATGGCGAAATAAATATTAAATCACTGTATTTATTTGCCTGATCAAATTCTTGATAAGTTATTGGGCCAATAATTATTTTAACACCATTTAATTTTAGTTCATTGATTGCAGAATTGATTTTTTCTTCATTATTAAATCCAGAGTCCTTAGGAACAATAACAACATTTTTATCATTTATTTCTTCTAGAGCTAATTGAAGTGAATATAAGAGTGAATTACCTATTTCACTATGAGGACCAGAAAGAGGCGCAAGTAGACCGACTTTAAGTGTATTATTATTTTCATTACTTAATAGATTAGAATTAAATATAAATAATATATAAAATAATAATAAAATTTTATTTTTCATAATGCATATACTTTCAAATCACTTATATATTGTTTCAACGCCTATTGGAAATCTGGATGATATCACACTAAGGGCAATAGAAGTTTTAAAAAAATCAGACATAATTCTTTGTGAGGATACAAGAAGATCGATAAAATTATTAAGCCACTATAACATTAAAAAAAAACTTGTTTCCTATCACAAGTTCAATGAAAAAAAACAACTTGCAAACATTATAAAATATTTTAATGAGGGCAAAATTTTGTCACTCATTTCTGATGCAGGAACTCCTCTTTTATCTGACCCAGGAAGACTATTGGTAAACAAATGTATAGAAAATTCTGTAAAAGTGACACCAATCCCAGGTGTATCATCAATAACCTCAGCTTTAAGTGTTTCGGGCTTTAGCGATAAGTTTTTATTTTATGGATTTTTACCAAAAACTGAAAATGAATTAGATAAAGTTTTATCACACCTGTCAAAAAGTGAATTTACTCAAATTTTTTTTATACCATCAAAAAAATTATACTTTTACATAAAAGCTTTCAAAAAGTTTTATTTAGAGAGAAAAATAATGATTGCTAAAGAAATTACTAAAATACATGAAGCATTTATTAGAGATCAAATAGATGAGTTGAAAATATTTAAAAACTCTATGAAGGGCGAATTAACAGTAGTTATTTCAGAAAACAATACGAGGATTAAAAAATTCGATGAAGTAAAAATTGTTAATAAAATAAAAAAATTTTTAAAAACTTATAGTTTGAAAGATACTGTAAATTTAATTACAGAAACAGAAGATATTAATAAAAAAAAAGTGTATAGTTTGTGTTTAAAGATAAGAAATGAAAAAAATTATTAACGTAACACTAATATTATTCCTAACAGCTTGTTCTTCCGCTACTCAATTTGGAGCGGGTGTTAATATTACTTTTGACCCACGAACTATAGGCATGCAAATCGATGATACAATTATGCAAAAAAACCTTTCAGCAAGATTAGCGCTCGCGGATAAAAAGTATTTTATATCTATTCAATCTGAGGTTCTTGACGGAAGAATTTTTTTATCAGGAAAAGTTGATAAACCAGAGGAAAAAATAAAAATCACTAAAATGGCCTGGGAAACAAATGGTGTTCGTTCTGTTAAAAACGCAATTACAATTAAAGGTCAAAGTAATTTTAAAAGCACGGCGAAAGATATTTTAATAACTAGTCAGTTGAGAACTGCTTTAATATTTAATAAAAAAACTAAAGCAAGAAATTATACGTTGGAAACTGTCAATAAAAATGTTTATATTTTTGGTATAGCAATGGACGAAGAAGAAAAAAAAGAAGTGATTAATGAAGCAAATAAAATTTATAATATTAAAGAAATTATACCATCAATCTATCTTGCTACCGAGTTGAGTCGTACAAAACTTTAATCAGAGTAGTCTATTACACCTGATGAATACGACGCTATGGATGCTAAATTTAAAATTTCTGAAGTACTAGCTCTAAGTGGAGCAACTTCGATAGGTAAACCTAATCCAATCAATAAAGGGCCAATTAATTTTCCACCACCAAATACTTTCATTAATTTTGTAGATATAGCCGCACTATGTAATGCAGGCATTATTAAAATATTTGCGTTTCCAACTATTTTTGAAAATGGATATATTTCTTGGTATATAGGGTTTAATGCTACATCTGGCTGCATTTCCCCATCAAAATTGAAATCAACTTTTTCTTTTTTTAATAATTCAATAGCATCTCTTACATGTTTTGTATTTTTTGAAATAGGTTTACCAAAAGTAGAATGAGATAAAAATGCAACTTTAGGATCAAAGCCGAACAGCCTTGCAACACGAACACAAGATTTTGAAACATTGACCAACCTCTCAGATGAGGGAAAATCTTGAACATTAGTATCTGCAACTAAAATAGTTTTTCCTTTTGAAACAATCATGGTCATACCAAAAATTTCTTCTCCTGGCCTAGCTTCAACGACCTTCTTTAATTTTTCAATTGATGCAGCGTAATGTCTTATATTTCCAGTGACCATGGCGTCTGCATCTTTACAAGCAATCATCGATGAACCCCATGCAATTCGATCGTTTCGGACCAATCTATCAACGTCTCTTTCTAATTGACCTTCCCTTTGAAGTTTTTTGTATAAATGTTTAACGTATTTTTCTCTTTTTTCTTTATCAGTGGAATTTATAATTTCAATTTTATAATTTTCATCTAACCCAATCTTTTTTAATTGGTCTCTTATTCTTTTTTCTACTCCAATTAAAATTGGTATTCCCAATTTATTCCTGCCAAATTCTATAGCAGCTTTGAGCATATTCTCATCTTCACCTTCAGCAAATATAACTCTTTTAGGATTTTTTCTTATCTTTGCATTAATACCTTGCATTAAAGACATTGATGGATCAAGACGGTTAGATAGTTGGTCTTTATATAAATCAAAATCTTTTATTTCTTTTCTAGCTACACCACTTTTTATAGCAGCAGCTGCTACGGCCGAAGGAATAACACTTATTAATCTTGGATCAAAAGTCGAGGGAATAATATAATTTTTCCCATATCTAGGCCGCTCTCCACCATAAGCAGAAACAACTTCATCTGGAACATTTTCTCTAGCTAAAAGAGCGATAGCATTAGCTGCCGCAACTTTCATCTCTTCATTTATAGCCTTTGCTCTAACGTCTAAAGCCCCTCTAAAAATATATGGAAAGCCAATAAGGTTATTTACCTGATTAGGATAGTCAGAGCGACCTGTAGCAATAATTGCGTCGTCTCTTACTTCTTTAATTATTTCTGGTTTAATTTCAGGATCAGGATTAGCACAGGCGAATATTATAGGATTTTTAGCCATCGACTTTATCATGACTTTGTTGACCACATCTTTTGCTGATAAACCTAAAAAGACATCTGCATTCTTCATGGCTTCTTCAAGTGTTCTTAATTTGGTTTCAATAGCGAAAGCCGATTTAAATTGGTCGACATTTTTTCTACCTCTATAAATTACACCTTTGCTATCACACATTGTTAAATTGTTATTTTTAACTCCTGAACTTATAAACAAATTGGCGCATGCTTGAGCTGAAGCACCAGCACCATTAATAACAATTTTAACTTCGGAAATTTTCTTTTTCGAGATGTGCAAGGCGTTGATTAATGCTGCAGTAGTAATAATCGCTGTCCCATGTTGATCATCATGAAATACAGGAATATCTAAAATTTCTTTTAATTTTTGTTCTATAATAAAACAATCAGGAGCAGCAATATCTTCAAGGTTAATGCCTCCAAATGTGCCACTAATATTTTTTATAGTTTCAATAATAGAGTTTGTATCATTATTATCTATCTCAATATCGATAGAGTCGATATCTGCAAAACGTTTGAATAAAACTGATTTACCTTCCATTACAGGTTTTGATGCTAAAGAACCAAGATTACCCAAGCCTAAAATTGCACTTCCATTGCTGATAACCGCTACCAGATTTCCTTTGCTAGTATAATCATACGCAAGTTCAGGATTTTTATAAATTTCTTTTACTGGAGCAGCAACGCCAGGAGAATAGGCAAGCGATAAATCCCGCTTTGTTGTTAGAGGTTTAGACGAATGTATCTCAATTTTGCCTGACTTACCCTTTATATGAAAATCAAGCGCTTCTTTATCCGTGTAATGATCAATTTCTGTTTTTTTTGGCATTTAACTTGATGAGTATGTAATATAAAAAATGATAATTCACTAAAAATTTATGGCCTAATTAAGAATATTTATGAACTTACTTTCATCAACATCATTATATAGTTTTTTTACTATAATTAGCAGAATTTTCGGCTACGTAAGAGATATTCTTATAGCTATTTTTCTTGGAGCATCAATTTTTGCTGATGCTTTTTTTGTTGCTTTTAGATTACCAAATACTTTTAGAAGATTATTTGCTGAAGGAACTTTTAATGCGGCTTTTATACCAAGTTATATATCCGCAAAAGTTGGAGGAAAAAAAGAGGGAAAGAAATTTGCAGACGATGTTTTAAGCTCACTATTACTTATATTAGTATTAGTAGTCACACTTGTTGAAATCTTCGCACCATACTTAGTTTATATTATTGCACCAGGATTTAGTGAAAATGAACTCAAATTTAAATTAGCTGTACAACTAACGAGAATTACTTTTCCATTTTTATTATTTGTAAGCTTATCCTCATTTTTTTCAGGGATTCTTAATTCTAACAATAAATTTGCAGCTGCAGCAGCAGCCCCAATTATATTAAACATAGTTCTAATAATTAGTTTAATAACATCATATTATTTAGATCTTAATTTTGCTAAACAGTTATCATATGGAGTAACATTAGCTGGGCTTATTCAATTAATTTTTTTGGTTTATGTTACATTAAAATTTTATAAGCCAAACATAGTTCTTAGTTTAAAGTTTAGTAAAAAGGTAAATTTTTTTTTTATAAAGCTTTTGCCAAGCATTTTGTCATCAGGTGTAACCCAAATAAATATTTTAGTTGGAACAATTATTGCTTCTTTCCAAACAGGGGCTGTTTCTTATTTGTATTATGCGGATAGAGTATATCAAATTAATTTAGCAATAGCAGGGATAGCCGTAGGAACTGTATCTTTACCAGTTTTGTCCCAAGCTTTTAAAAAAAGAAATATAAAAAAAATCTCTGATATTCAGAATAAATGTTTTGAACTTTCGTTATTGCTTTCTATTCCCGCTAGTCTTGGTTTAATCTTAGCTTCTAATCAAATTGTGAACGCATTATTTGGATACGGTTCATTTTCAGATAAAGATGTTGAAATAACTGCAAGTGCACTTAGATTTTTTGGCTATGGTGTTCCTGCATTTGCTTTAATTAAAATTTTATCTAACTTCTTCTTTGCTAGAGATAATACCAAAACGCCTTTTTATATTTCTATTTTTATTGTGATTTTTAATATTTTGATAAGTTTAAGTTTATTTTCTAAAATAGGATTTATAATTATTCCAATTGCTACATCGATCTCAACATGGGTAGGTGTAATATTTTATTTATATTTATTGCATGCAAAAAAATCTCTTCTATTAAAAAGACAATTAATAATTAATTTAATTAAAATATTGATCTCAACAATGATTATGTCTTTAATTTTGTTTTTTGCTTTAGAAAAGTTTGCAAATTATTTAGATTATTCCTACGATTATAAAGCAGTTTATCTAATATTAATTGTTAGTTTTGTGGGTATTCTTTATTTAATATCATGCTATTTATTAGGAGTATTTAAACTAAAAAACTATAAAACAAATTAGATGAATAATAAAAAATTGGTATTTTCGGGAGTACAACCTACTGGCAATTTACATTTAGGAAATTATTTAGGAGCTTTAAAAAATTTTGTTTCTTTACAAAAAGAAATGGAATGTATTTATTGTGTAGTCGATCTTCATGCCATTACTGTTTTTCAAAAACCAAGTGAATTATATAATAATGTTTTAGAGACGACAGCAAGTTTTCTAGCAACCGGATTAAATCCGGATAAAAGTATAATATTCAACCAATCATCTGTTTCTGGTCATTCAGAGTTAGCTTGGATACTAAATTGTGTTTCTAGAATTGGCTGGCTAAATCGTATGACTCAATTTAAAGATAAAGCTGGGTCGGATAAAGAAAAAGCTAGTGTTGGATTATATATTTATCCTAATTTAATGGCTGCTGATATACTTCTCTATAAAGCTACACATGTTCCGGTTGGAGCAGATCAAAAACAACATTTAGAACTATCTAGAGACATTGCTCAAAAATTTAACAATGATTTTGATTGTAAAAACTTTTTTCCTTTACCCGAACCATTAATACCTAAAAATATTTCAAGGGTTATGAGTTTAAGAGATGCTACAAAAAAAATGAGTAAATCCGAAGAATCTGATTATTCAAGAATTAATTTAAAAGACTCTGCCGATGAAATAAATAGAAAAATAAGAAAAGCTAAATCTGACTCTCAGCAGATTCCGGATAATATAAAATTACTAGAAAATAAACCTGAGGCTTTAAACTTATTAAATATATATTCTGAAATTTCAAAAAATAAACTAGAAGCTGTTGTTTTAGAAATGGCTGGAAAGGAATATTCATTTTTAAAAACTAAATTAGCCGAGATTTTAATAGAAGAAATAACACCAATTGGAAAAGAATTACAAAAACTACTTAAAGACAAGTCATATTTAAAAACTATTCTTCAAAAAGGCAGTGAAAAGGCCAGCATAATAGCTGAGGAAAACCTAAAGAATATACGTGATAAAGTGGGTTTGATATAATATAAAGCTTTTATGATACAAACCGAAGCAACACCTAATCCTGACTCAATAAAATTTTTGTCTGAAAAAACAATTTCTGTGTCAGGAACAGAGGAATTTCAAAAAGAACAAAAGGATAAAGTTACTATCCCGTTTGTAAAAGAATTATTGGATTTTAAAGGTGTGGAATTGATTTTGTTATCAGAAAAATTTTTGTCAGTAAAAAAAACGAAAGAAGTCTCATGGAATGAGTTAAAACCACTGGTTATTTCTCATTTAAATGATTATTTTTCAAAAAATAACGAACCTATTTTAAATAATAAAAGAAAAACGGCTAATAATACTAATAATAATAGTGAAATTGTTAATAAGATTATGGAAGTTTTAGATACCAAAGTCAGGCCAGCTGTGGCAAGAGATGGTGGCGATATTAAATTCGTTTCTTTTGAAAATGGTGTTGTAAAAGTTCTTCTACAAGGTAGTTGTTCAGGTTGCCCTAGCTCTTTGATGACTTTGAAACAAGGGGTCCAGAATCTTTTAAAACATTATGTAAAAGAGGTTAATGCTGTTGAGGCGGTACAATGAAAAAAAAATTAAGTTACAGAGATAAATTAATAGAGTTAGCTTACATATATGATGTTAAGGAAATTAGAGAATATCAAAATAGTCGAAAAAATCTAACGATAGGACAGTTAGAGTTAATACTTAAGAAAAACAAAATTGTAATACCAAAAGACTTTAAATCAAATTTCTTAAGAGACAATATATTTAAACCGGTTACAAAAATTAAATTTAATTTAATTGAATTTAAAGAAAACAGACTGAGAGATAAAAATAAATTTATCAGAAAAGCAGAAAACTTTAAACACGACTCAAACAGAAAAATTGCAAGAACATTTAGAGATATTTGGAAGCAAGTTGGTCAAGTTGGTCTTAATTTTCTTAATATCATTCCAAAGTTAGGTAAAGTTATCTATGAATTTTTTGGAAAGTTATTCATTGATCTATTCCACGGAATTTACAATCAACGAATAGAACCACAAAATGCTAAAAGAGTAATTATCGGTATAGCTTCCGTAGCAGTTGTTTCAACTATAGTTTTTAGTGGAATGAATTATTTTACAAGTGATAAAATTGTAAAAAAAACGGAAATAAAAAAAGAAGTCATAATAAAGAAACCTGAAATTAAAAAAGAAGTAAAAAAACCAGATATACAAAAAGAAAATAATAATAAAATAAAAAACCCTGAGATTAAAAAAAAAAAAGAACCAAAATTTGAGGTAAAAAGAAAAAGTGTCGATGAAGTAACTTTACCCGATTTAAATCTTAAAACTGAAACTGTTTTAAATCTTTTTAAGGATGTCGAGTACGATCTGGGATATGTACGATCTAAAAAATTAGTTAAACCAATTTATTTTACACAATTTCCAAAAGACCTTGATGCACTACAAAGTACTCAATTAAAAAAAGAAACTTTTATTAAAATAGTTTTACCACTAGTTGTAGCAGAAAATGAGAGAATTCTTGCCGATAGAGAAAAATTAATAATTTTGTCAGATAAAAAATTTACTACCGACCCTGAAAAGCAATGGATCAGACAAAAGCTATTAGAGTATAAAGTTAAAAAAGGCGATTTAAAAGAATTGATAAATCGTATGGATATAATTCCAACATCATTAGCTTTAGCTCAAGCAGCAAAAGAAAGTGGTTGGGGAACATCAAGATTTGCATTAGAAGGAAACGCTATATTTGGACAATGGACCTGGAGTGGGCAAGGTATTGCTCCACTAGATAGAGCAAGCAATAAAAGTCATAAAATTTTAAAATTTCCAATTTTAAGAGCTTCAGTAAAAGCCTACAAAAACAACCTTAACACTCATAATAGTTATTCAAAGTTCAGAGAAAAAAGATCTAATTTAAGAGAAAAAAATAAAAGAATTACTGGTTTAGAATTGACAGAAACGTTAAATAATTATGCCCAAACAGGATCTGAATACACAAAGATTTTAAATCAAATTATTAGACAAAATAGATTAAGTGATTTTGAACCAGTAAGTTTAATTAATTCGGTTAAAAAAATAGAACTTAGCTCTTAGATTGTTTTTCACTTATCACAAACTGAATACCCAACCAACGCCAAAAACCACTTTTATCTCTTAAAGAACAATTAATTCTTCCTCTTTCGCCTATAAATTTTTCTCCAATATTAATAAACAATGTATTATCATTTTCAAATTTGATATCAGACTGCCTCCATCTGTTTCCTTCATTAGAATAACAGCTTAATGAATGAAGGTTTTTAATATTTTCATGAAATTTTATTGTTACTTTTGGAGGATTTGTATTTTGTAAAAGATATTTTTCTTCAGGATTGATCACATAGTACTTAAATGGCAATGTTTTCGTAAGAGAGTTAAATCTTTTTATTTCTCCATATTTTTCATTAATTGGAAATCTTGGCATTTCATAAAAATCTTTAGTTTCATCAATTACGCCAGAATGCTGTCCAAAAGCATATTTAAATCCAAGAGATTTGATTATATCTTTAAACTCTAAACTGTACTCTCCAAACGGATAAGAAAAAAATTCAGAATTTTTTCCTAATTCTTTTTTAAAAATCGAAATTGACTTTTTAATGTCTGCCATAATTATATCTTTGTTTTCATCAGCAAGATATTCATGAGTATGACTATGATTGCCTATTTCAACAAAATTTTCTTTACTTATCTCTCTTATTTGATCCCAAGTCATATAATTAAAAGTACCAATTTCTCGAGTACTTACAAATAGTATAAATGGTATCTTTTCTTTCTTAAGTATAGGCCAAGCATTCTGATAGAAAGAGGCAAAACCATCATCAACTGTTAAAAGGATTTTCCTTTGAGGTTTGTTATTCTTTAATTCTATTTCAAAATCTTTTGCATTTATAAAATGAATTTTATTTGTTTTAAGAATTTTAAGGTGTTCAACAAAATCTTTTATTTTAATGTTAGTCGAAGGATATTTGTTTTCCTCAAATCTATGATACATTAAAGATATTATGCCATAATCATCAATATTATTGTTTTCGATATCCGAATATGAATTGTTTTGAAATGTCAAAATAGCTATAAAGATGTAAATGATAAAAAATTTTATAATACTAAGTTGCATAGGCAAAAATGATAAAATTGGTTTAAAAATTGATAAAAATTTTTATATTCATGATTTTGACCAAAAAGTAAATATTTACGATCAATTAACACTAAACATATTAAATTTAGTTAAAAAATACAAAACAAATGTTGATAACAAATTTTCTATGCTAGTAAATTATGGTCCCGGAAGCTTTTCTGCAATCAGAATTTCGTTAGCTGTGGCTAAAGGATTAAAAATATCAAAGAAAATTGATTTGTTTGGATTTAAAAATGAAGATCTAGGCCAATTTAACCTTGTTAATATTGAGCTTTTAATAAAAAGAAATTTAATACAAAAAAATTTGATTAAACCCTTATATATAAGTTAGATTAATAACATGAATTCAATCGAAGAGAAATGTAAAGAAAAAGGTGTAAGACTTACAGATCAAAGAAAAATTATAGCACAAGTGATGTCAGAGTCGAAAGACCATCCAGACGTAGATGAACTACATAAACGAGTAAGTAGTATTGATAAAAAAATAAGCATTGCTACAGTGTATAGAACTGTTAAACTTTTTGAAGAAGCGGGTATTTTAGAAAAGCATGACTTTAAAGGCGGCAAAGCCAGGTATGAGCAGTCACCCGATGAACATCACGACCATTTAATCGACATAAACAGCGGAGAAATAATAGAGTTTGTTGATAAAAATATTGAAAATCTTCAAAATGAAGTGGCAAAAAAATTAGGATATAAATTAGTTGACCATAAACTAGAACTTTATGGCTCAAAAATAAAAAAATAATTTGCAAAAAAAAATTTTTATTAAAACTTTAGGGTGTCAAATGAATGAATACGATAGTAATCGTATTTTGGATTTAGCTAATAAAATTGATTATACCGTCACAAAAGAATTATCCGAAGCAAACTGTTATATTTTAAACACTTGTCATATAAGAGAAAAAGCAACTGATAAGGTTTATCATGACATTGGCAGGTTAAAGAAAAATTTCAGAAATAAAGTTAAACCGATTGTTTTAGTAGCTGGCTGTGTAGCTCAAGCGGAAGGTGATATTTTATTAAAAAAAGAAAAATATATAGATGCGGTTATAGGCCCTCAGTCCTATCATAAAATTAATGAAACAATTTTAAAGCTAGAAAAAAAATTTAAATCGATAAATATGACGGAATTTGATGTTGTGGAAAAATTCGACACTCTAAATAATATAAAAAATTTAGATAATAAAGTTTCCTCTTTTTTAACTATTCAGGAAGGCTGTGATAAATTTTGCAAATTTTGCGTTGTTCCTTATACGCGTGGTGCAGAGTATTCAAGGTCGATAGAAGAATTAATACAAGAAGCAAATCAATTAGTTGATAATGGAGCTAGAGAGATTAATCTTTTAGGACAAAATGTAAATGCATACAACTACAGGGAAAAAAAACTTTCTGACGTAATAACTGCAATTTCTAAAATAAAAAATCTCGACAGGATAAGGTATACCACATCACATCCAAAAGATTTTACCGAGGATTTAATTGCAGTTCATAAAAACTGTAAAAAACTGATGCCCATGGTGCATCTTCCAGTTCAAAGCGGATCTAACAAAATACTAAAATCGATGAACAGAAATCATACCGTGGAAGATTATATTAATGTTATAACAAAGTTAAAAAAAACTAGGCCAGATATTAAATTTTCTAGCGATTTTATTATAGGATACCCAGGCGAAACATTTGAAGATTTTAAAAAAACCATTGAATTAATGAATGAAGTTCAATTTATCAATTCATTTTCCTTTATTTTTAGTCCACGCCCGGGAACTCCAGCATTTAACTTAGATGAAATAAATCAAAACGATGCAAAGAATAGACTTACTAATTTTCAACTAATAGCACAAAAAATAAAAAATAATTACAGGAAGAAATTAATTAATAAAAAAACAAAAGTGCTTTTTGAGAATAAAATGAAAATTGGAAATCAATATTTTGGACGAGATGAATATTTTAATTCAGTAATTGTTGAAAGTAACGAAGATTTAACTGGCAAAATTAAAAATATTAAAATTTTAAAAGGAGATCACAATTCTTTGTATGGTGAAGTTGCTTCTAATATTAATGAAACTAATTATGCTGCTTAATTAAATGTCCAAAATAAGTAAATTTGAACAAAATCTGATCATTAAGAAAATTGACGAAAAGACAGTAAACATAGCTATCAACGACAATGAGATGCTCATGTCTATTGTGGGGCAGTTTGATTTAAATCTTAAAAGCTTATCTAAATTGACCAATACGGATGTATATTTTAGAGGTAATTCTATTACCTGCAAAGGAGATAAAGAAAATTTATCTATATTCTGTGAAGCTATAAAATTTTTAATAAACAAATATTTTTTAACGAAGATTATTGAAAAAGAAGATATAATTTTGTCTGTGAAAAAAAATTTAGAAATTGAAAAGTCTAATGTTAAGAGTTTTAAACAATTAATTAAAACGCCTAAAAAGTCTGTAATTGCAAGATCTGAGAAGCAGTCAGAGTATATTAAGGCATTAAAAGAGAATGATATTGTAATATCGTTAGGACCAGCGGGGACTGGAAAAAGTTTTTTAGCAGTTTCAGTTGCTATTACTCTGTTAATGGAAAAAAAAATAGATAGAGTTATTTTATCAAGACCAGCGGTTGAAGCTGGTGAAAAATTAGGTTTTCTACCAGGTGATATGAAGGAGAAAGTAGATCCATACTTAAGACCTTTATACGATGCTTTATATGAACTTTTTGGTGCAGATAAAATTGATAAAAAAATTGAGACAGGGGAAATAGAAATCGCTCCATTAGCTTTCATGAGAGGAAGGACTCTTAAAAATTGTTTTGCAATTTTAGACGAAGCACAAAATGCAACGGAAACTCAAATCAAAATGTTCCTAACAAGAATAGGAGAAAATTCTAAATTAGTTGTAAATGGTGATCCAAGTCAGGTAGATTTAATAAATAAAGCGCATTCCGGTTTAACTAAATCAAGAAATATTCTTAAATATTTAAAAGAAATAAAAATAATTGAATTTGATCATAACGATGTGGTTAGACACCCTCTCGTTTCAAAAATCATTAAAGCTTATCAAAGTAGAAGCATTGATGATCAAAATTAACGTAATTACAAATAATATTAACTGGCTACGCCATATTAAAAATCCAAGCAAGTATTTTGACCGTAAAATAAATAAGTTAAATTTAAAAAATAGAGAGTATATAAAAAATAAAATATTTTGTACGTTGCTGCTTTCAGGTAATAAGGAAATTAAAAAACTTAATAAGAAGTTTAGAAAAAAGAATAAAACAACAGATGTTTTATCATTTCCATTTTATACAAAAAACGACCTCAAGAAAAAAATAAAAAATAAAAAAGAGATTTACCTTGGAGACATTATTATTAATCTAAATGAAATAAAAAACAAAAAAATAAAAAAAGATTTTAAAATTGAATTTGATCGTCTATGGGTGCATGGTTTAGTTCACCTATTTGGTTATGATCATAAAAATAATAAAGATTTTTCAAAAATGAACCGAATTGAAAAAAAATATTTTGATTTTATTAATGTTTGACAAGTACTTAAGTAATCGTTTTTTTACACTATATATTTGCCCTTTTATTATTGGATCTTTAACAACGTTTTCATTTGAGCCTTTCAATTTAACAATAATAAACTTTATAATTTTTCCCATATTTTTTTATTTATTGGTTTATATCAATAAAAAATCTAAAATTGTTTATAGAAAAAAACCTTATAAAAAAAACTTATTTATATTTGGATTATTGTTTGGTTTTGGTTTTTATTTAAGCGGAATTTCCTGGATAACTAATTCACTTACGTTTGATGAAAATTTTAAAGTTTTAATTCCTATTGCGCTAATACTAATACCTTTATTTTTGAGCCTGTTTATCGCATTCGTTACTTTACTTATTGGTTCACATTTAAAATTTGATTTCCAGTCTTTGTTAATATTTGCAGCAAGTTTAGCTTTTTCAGATTATTTAAGAGCTAAGGTGTTGACAGGATTTCCATGGAACATATGGGCTTATAGCATTTCTTGGTCGAATGAAAGTTTACAAATTTTAAATTTGATAGGATTATATTCTTACAATCTTTTGATAATAACATTCTTTACCTTACCTGCAATTTTTCTTTTTAAAATAAGTAATATAAAAAAAATCCTTAGTTTCATTATCATTTTTTTAGTTATGATTGGTCTATATATTTATGGAGATTATGAAATTAATAAAAACCAAAAAATTTTAAAAAAGGTTAATGAAAAGGTATTTGTAAAAATTATATCTCCTAATTTTGATCTAGAGTATGGCCTTGATTTTGATGATATTGAGGATAGGTTTAAAAAATTAATTAGGTATAGTGACCCTAATAAGAAAAAAAATACTTTATTTATTTGGCCAGAGGGAGTTTTTAGTGGTTACAGCTACAGTGAAATTAGTGAATTTAAAGAATTAATTTTTGATAATTTTTCAAAAAAACATTACATAATATTCGGAACAAATAAATTAGATCCGCTTTCTGGAAAATTCTATAACAGCATGTTGGTTGTAAATAATAATCTTGAAATTATTCAAAGTTATAATAAAAGAAAACTTGTTCCTTTTGGAGAATTTTTGCCTTTTGAAAAAATTCTTAATAGTTTTGGTTTTAAAAAAATAACAGAAGGACATGGATCTTTTTTGAGTGGTAAAGAAAATAAAAATATTATTATTAATAATCTAAATATTTTACCCTTAATTTGTTACGAGGTAATTTTTACAGATTTGATACAAAAGTCTGATAGTAATTCAAATTTAATTGTTAATATTTCAGAAGACGGATGGTTCGGGAATACAATAGGACCAGACCAACATTTTGCTAAATCAATTTTTAGAGCTATAGAAAACAACACTTTCTTACTAAGATCAACAAATCGTGGAGTAAGTGCAATAATTGACAATAAAGGAAGTGTAATTAAAAGAATAAACAGAAATGAGGCCGGCAGCATAGAATTTGATGTCCCGTTGATAAAATCTAATAAAGTTAAAAATGATTTGATCTTTTTTACGCTTTTAATTACATATGTTCTGATCTTTTTAAATTACAAAAAAAATAATGCAAAATAACAAATATTTATTTACAAGTGAATCGGTTTCAGAGGGACACCCAGATAAAGTCTGCGATAGGATTTCAGATATGGTAGTAGACACTTATTTAAAAAAAAATCCAGTTTCAAGGGTAGCTTGTGAAACACTTACAACAACTAATAAAGTTATTTTAGCTGGCGAAACAAGAGGACCAAAAATTGATAAGGAAGAACTCATTTCTAGTGTTCGAGATTGCATCAAAGATATTGGTTATGATCAAGAGGGCTTTAGCTGGAAGACTGCAAAAATTGAGACATTTCTTCACGAACAGTCGTCTGATATAGCAATGGGCGTGGACTCTAAAGATAACAAGGACGAAGGCGCTGGAGATCAAGGAATTATGTTTGGATATGCTTGTAATGAAACAGAAGAGCTGATGCCTGCTCCGATAAATTATTCTCATAAAATTCTGAGATTAATGGCAGAAGACAGAAAAAATGGCACTTTGAAAGGAATAGAGCCAGACTCTAAAAGCCAGGTTACAATGCTTTATGAAAATGAAAAACCTATCAAAGTCACCTCTGTAGTAATTTCAACTCAACACTCCAAAGATCTTAATCAAGAAAAAGTTAGAGAAGCAATTATTCCATATATAAAAAAATCAATTCCAGAAAATTTGTTGACTGACTTAAATCAAAAAGAGATTTATATAAACCCAACTGGTCAGTTTATAATTGGCGGCCCAGATGGAGATACGGGGTTAACTGGTAGAAAAATTATTGTAGATACTTATGGTGGCGCTGCACCGCATGGTGGAGGCGCCTTCTCCGGCAAAGATCCAACTAAAGTAGATAGATCTGCTGCCTATGTATCGAGATATTTGGCAAAAAATATTGTTGCAGCTGGTGTTTCTGAAAAATGCCTAATTCAACTGGCATACGCTATCGGAGTTTCAAAACCTTTATCGATCTTTATTAAATTAGCTAATGGCGATGAGGCAAAAGTTGATAAAATAAAAAAAACTATTGAAGGTAATTTTAATTTATCGCCAAAAGGCATAAGGGAAATGCTCAAACTTAATAACCCAATATATGAAATTACATCAGCCTACGGTCATTTTGGAAGAAAGCCTACTAATAAAGGTGAGTTTACCTGGGAAAAAACAGATAAAATAGATTTATTTAAACTGTAATCTTGAAAAAACCATAATTTTCTTTTAAAAACAGTTAAACAATTGAACTTTCGAAATGGGCACAAGCCCATTTTTTTTTAGGGATAATAAAATGTTAAATAGAGGATTAGATAAACTAGAACTGTTAAGAATAGTTGAAGCTGTAGCTAATGAAAAATCTATAGATAAAGAACTTGTTATTGGTTCAATGGAAAGCGCTATTCAAAAAGCAGCCCTTACTAAATTTGGTAATGATAATAATATTGAAGTAACTATAGACAGAGAAACTGGAGAAATAAAAATTCAAAAAGTTTTAGATATAGTTGAAAGTGTAGAAGATTCCGCTAGAGAAATTACGCTAGATGAAGCAAAAAAATATAATTCTAAAAATAAAGATTTAAAAGTTGGAGAAAAAATTTTTGAGGAATTACCACAAATAGATTTTGGAAGGATCGCCGCACAAAGTGCAAAACAAGTTATTAGCAGTAGGGTGAGAGAAGCTGAAAAAAACAGACAATATGAGGATTTTATAGATAAACAAAGTCAAATTCTAAGTGGTATTATTAAAAGACTTGAATATGGAAACGTAATTGTAGATCTAGGTAAGGCAGAAGGAGTTATTAAGAAAGACGAACTTATTCCAAGGGAAATTCTTAAAACAGGTGATAGAGTTAAGGCTTATTGTTACGAGGTTAAAAAAGAATTAAAAGGCCATCAAATTTTTCTTTCAAGAGCGCACCCGCAGTTTTTAGCAAAATTATTTTTTCAAGAAGTACCAGAAATTTACGAAGGAACAATTGAAATTAAATCGGTTGCTAGAGATCCAGGAAGCCGCGCAAAAATCTGTGTTCATTCTCAAGACTCATCAATTGACCCAGTTGGAGCCTGTGTTGGAATGAGAGGAAGTAGAGTTCAAACAATAGTTAATGAACTACACGGTGAAAAAATTGATATTATTAAATGGACAGAGGATTTACCTACGTTAATTTCAGAGTCTTTATCTCCAGCTGAAATACAAAGAGTGCTTATCGATCAAGAAAACAAAAGGATAGATATAATTTTAACAGAAGAAAACTTAAGTAAAGCAATAGGAAGAAGAGGACAAAATGTAAGACTAGCTTCTAAGCTTACAAATTACGAAATTGATATTCTAACCGACAAGGAAGACTCAGAGAGAAGGCAGACTGAGTTTAAAGAGCGAACCGAGACATTAATTAAAAACCTTGAAGTTGACGAAACGTTAGGTCAACTTTTAGTTTCAGAGGGATTTATATCAATAGATGAAATAGCTCAATCAAATCCTGAAGATATTTCAAAGATCGATGCCATTGATGAAGAGACAGCAAAAGAACTGATTAATAGATCAAAAGAAACTTTGGAAAAAGAAAAAGAAGAGGTGGCATTAAAGTTAAAAGAACTTGGAGTTGAAGATAAGTTAATTAATTTAAAAGGCATGACCCAAGGGATGCTTGTAATTTTAGGTCAAAAAAATATTAAAAAACTAAGTGACTTCGCAGACCTTTCTTCTGATGAACTTATCGGTGGATTTGATGAAATAAAAGGTAAAAAAGTTAGAATTGATGGTTATCTTGAAGAATTTTCTCTTTCAAGAAAAGAGGCAGATGATCTTATTATGGCAGCAAGAGAGATAGCGTATAAGTAATGTTATGGATAAAGATAAAAAAAAAACCCTCACAATCTCATCTGACTTAAAAAAGAAAATTGATACTACCTCAATATCAACTTCAGGAAAAAAATCTTTTTCAGTTGAGAAAAAAAAACCTTTTAGATCAAATAAGACATTTGATAAATCAACCTCTCCTTTAAAAACCAATGCAGATCCCGACATAAAAAAAAAAAATTTTGCTCGAAAATTTATTGAGCAACAAGCTACAAAAGAATTTATTAAAAAAGATAATAAGCCAGCAGGAAAAAGTAAACTTAAACTAAAGGGACCAGTAGATAAGCGTGACTTTAAACTTACTGTTTCTAGAGCTTTAAATGTAGAAGAAATAGAAATTAAACAAAGAAGTTTAGCATCTGTAAAGCGTGCAAGACTAAAGGAAAAAAAGAAACCTGATGGTGAGGAGAAGAAAGAATTTAAAAAAGTAATTAGAGAAGTTAAAATTCCAGAGCAAATCACAATCCAAGAACTTTCAAACAGGATGGCTGAAAAATCGAGTGATATAATAAAATTTTTATTTAATATGAAAGTGGTTGCAACAATAAATCATAATATTGATAAAGACACAGCTGAATACATAGTCAAGGAATTCGGACATAAGCCAATTTTAGAAGAGGCGCCTTCAATAGAAACAAGTAAATCCAAAGAAAAGTTTGTTGGTGAGGTTAAAAATAGACCACCTGTTGTAACAATTATGGGTCATGTAGATCATGGAAAAACTTCATTACTAGACTCTTTGAGGGATACAAATGTTGTATCCGCTGAACATGGAGGAATTACTCAACACATTGGAGCTTATCAAGTTAAGAACGATGATGGCAAATTGATAACATTTATAGATACACCTGGCCACGCCGCTTTTACGGAAATGAGAGCAAGAGGATCAAAAATAACAGACATTGTCATTCTAGTTGTAGCAGCAGATGATGGAATTAAACCACAAACAGTCGAGGCGATTAAACACGCAAAAGCAGCAAAGGTCCCAATTATAGTGGCAATAAACAAGTGTGATTTACCAGAAAAAAATATAAGCAAGATAAAAAATGAAATGATGCAATACGAGCTAATTGCTGAAGATTTAAGTGGAGATACTTTGTTTGTAGAGGTTTCAGCATTAAAAAAGTTAAACTTAGATAAACTTAAAGAAAGTATTTTATTACAATCAGAAATTTTAGATTTAAAAGCTTCTTACAGTGATAGAGCAAGAGGTGTAGTAATTGAGTCAAAAATTGATAAAGGCAAAGGACCTGTTTCAACAATTTTAATAAGCAATGGAAAATTAAAGAGAGGTGATTTTTTTATTTGTGGTGATACATGGGGTAAAATTAGAGCAATGATCAATTATGAAGGTGTAATGGTTAATGAAGCCTTGCCTTCAATGCCAGTAGAAATATTAGGTATGAATAGTTCAGCTTATGCAGGGGCTGAGTTTATGGTTACAGAAAATGAAGAAGAGGCAAAAAAACTATCAGAGTTTAGATCAAATAACACTGCGCAAAATAAAACTTTAGCTAAAGACAGGACAACTTTGTTTGAAAATGCAAAAGATAAAGACGAGCTAAATATAATTATTAAATCAGATGTTCAAGGTTCTAGCGAAGCACTAAAAATGGCAATTACTAAAATTGAACATAAAGAAGTGGAAGCAAAAATTATTTTATCTGATATAGGTATGATAAACGAAACAGATGTATCTCTTGCAAAAGCTTCTAATGCAATATTAATTGGTTTTAATGTAAAACCAAACAGAGAAGCAAAAAAATTAGCCGAGGAACAAAAAGTAGTTATTAAATATTTTAATATAATTTATGAGGCCATTGAGCATGTTGAAAAATCTCTATCTGGCCTTTTAGAACCTGATATAAAAGAGACAGTGTTAGGTAGTGCAGAAATTCAAAAAATATTTAAAGTGTCCAACGCAGGAAAAATTGCTGGCTCAAAAGTTATAAGCGGAGAAATAAAAAGTAAATCTAAAGCAAGAATTATTAGGGACGGAGTAGTTGTATACAGTGGTGAAATTTCATCTCTTTTTAGAGAAAAAAATCAAGTTAAAGAAGTAGGGGCAGGGTTGGAGTGTGGTATCAGCTTAAAAGATTTTTTAGACTTTAAAGAGAAAGATGTAATCGAGTCATATCTTGCTGAAGAAGTGCAACGAACAATTTAAAAATGATGAGCAATCAATCTTCTCAAAGACCATTTAGTCAGAGACAATTAAGAGTTGGTGAGTTAGTAAAACAGAATTTAGGAGAATTATTTATTAGAAATGAGGCCAAAATACCCTCTATAAACTCAAAATTAATTACAGTAACTGAAGTAAGGATGACACCAGATTTAAAAACAGCTAGAGTTTATGTTATCCCTTTAGGTGGCATAAATACCAAAGAAACAGTTAGGATCTTGACGGAGCACTCACATCTTGTTAGAAGAGCTTTGTCTAAAAGGCTAGATATTAAGTTTCTTCCTAAACTTACTTTTGTAGAAGATAACTCATTTGAATATGCTGAAAAGATTGAAAAAATTATAAAAAAAATTAAAGAAAATGATAAAGAGAAAAAAAGATACAATTAAATCACTTGCCATCCACGAAAAAGATGTTGGTTCTACAGAAGTACAGATAGGACTGCTCACAGACAAGATAATAAAATTATCTGAGCATTTTAAGAAGTTCAAAAAGGATAAACATTCAACTTTAGGTTTGACTAAATCAGTAAACAAAAGAAAAAAACTACTTACCTACCTTAAAAAAAAAAATGTTGTGTCCTATCAAAAGGTCATTAAACAATTAAATTTAAGGAAGTAATGTTCAAAATACATAAAGAAGAATTAGAAGTTAATGGTAAAAAATTAACTTTAGAGACAGGTAAAGTAGCTCGTCAAGCCGATGGAGCGATTATAGCTAGCCTAGGTGAAACAGTTGTAATAGCAACCGTAGTTGGAGCAAAAAAATTAAAAGACGGACAAGATTATTTTCCTTTGTCAGTTAATTATCAGGAAAAATTTTATGCTGCTGGAAAAATCCCGGGGGGATATTTTAAAAGAGAAGCTAGACCTACTGAAGCTGAAACATTAATTTCGAGATTAATAGACAGACCTATAAGACCTTTATTTCCATCAAGCTTTATGAATGAAGTGCAATTACTTCCTACAGTATTGTCTTATGATGGAGAAAACCAACCAGACATATTATCAATTATTGCTTCCTCAGCTGCTTTAGCTATTTCGGGTCTTCCTTTTCAAGGACCAGTAGCTGCAAGTAGAGTCGGTTACAAAGACGGTAAATTTTTATTAAATCCTTCATTGATGGAACTAAAAGACTCAGAGCTAGATCTAGTTGTTGCAGGCACTAAAGATGCGGTTTTAATGGTTGAGTCTGAAACATCAGGATTATCTGAAAAAGTTATGCTTGATGCTGTAAAATTTGGACATGAGAAATTTGTACCAATTATAGAAGCTATAGAAAAATTAGCAAAAAAAGCGGGAAAACCAAAATGGGAAATAGAAGAAGTTGATCATTCAAATGTTAAAAAACTAATTACAGATAAGTTTGAAACTGGGCTAAGAAGTGCATTTAAAGAAATTGATAAAAAAAAAAGATCTACTGCTATTTCAGAAATAGAAACACAGTGTAAAGAAATGTTTGCAGGAGATGAAAATGTTTCAGAAAATCAAGCGATGGCCCAATTAAAGTCTATTGAAAAAGATATAGTTAGAACCGCAATATTAAAGGATAAAAAAAGAATAGATGGCCGTGGTTTAGCGGATGTTAGAAAAATTCAATGTGAAGTAGGAGTACTTCCCCGAACACATGGCTCAGCTTTGTTTACAAGAGGAGAAACCCAAGCTTTAGTGGTGACAACATTAGGTATGACAGATGATGAACAAAGATTGGAAAGCCTGGAAGGAATGCAAAGATCAAATTTTATGTTGCATTATAACTTTCCCCCTTTTTCAGTAGGAGAATGTGGAAGAATTGGAACCGGTAGAAGAGAGATTGGACATGGTAAATTAGCGTGGAGAGCAATTAGCTCCTCGTTACCATTAAAAGAAAACTTTCCTTACACGCTGAGAGTAGTCTCGGAAATTACAGAGTCAAATGGTTCCTCATCTATGGCAACAGTTTGTGGAACTTCATTGTCATTGATGGACGCTGGTGTTCCAATTAAGGAACCGGTAGCTGGAATTGCAATGGGACTAATTAAAGAAGGTGATGAATTTTCTGTTCTCTCAGATATTCTAGGTGATGAAGATCATTTAGGAGACATGGATTTTAAAGTAGCAGGAACAAAAAGTGGTATAACTTCACTTCAAATGGATATTAAAATCACAGGCATAACATTTGAAATCATGGAAAAAGCTTTAGATCAGGCTAAAGATGGAAGAGAGCATATCCTTGGTGAAATGAATAAAGCTCTTAAAACTTCAAGAAAAGAATTTTCTAAACACACTCCTAAAATGGAGACAATTAAAGTGGACAAAAAAGATATCGCAACAGTAATTGGCAAAGGTGGAGCAACTATTAGAGAGATTGTAGAAACTTCAGGGGCCAAAGTGGATGTAAAAGACACGGGCGAAGTCACAGTTGCCGCTCCAGATGAAGCTTCAAGAAATAAAGCTTTAGAGTTTATTAAAAGTTTAGTAGCCAAACCTGAAATGGGAAAAATCTATAAAGGCAAAGTTGTAAAAATTATGGAATTTGGCGCTTTTGTGAATTTTTTAGGAAAGCAAGATGGTCTCGTTCATATCTCTGAATTAGCTGACAAGAGAGTGGCAAAAGTTGGCGATGTAGTCAAAGAAGGAGATGAAGTATCAGTGAAAGTTGTTGGATTTGATAGAGGTAAGGTTAAATTATCAATGAAGCAAGCTTCCGCTTAAGACATATTCTTAGGATCGGGCATCCCTACTTTATTGTATCCAGCATCTACGTAATGAATTTCACCAGTTACACCATTAGCTAGATCACTTAATAAGTATAACGCAGAGTTCCCAACATCATGAATATCTACGTTTCTTTTTAAGAATGAATGATCTTCGTTCCATTTATACAAAAACTTAGCATCTCCGATAGCAGATGCTGCTAAAGTTTTGATAGGTCCAGCACTTATTGCATTTACTCTTATTTTTTTTTGACCAAGATCTCTTGCAAGATATTTAACACTTGCCTCAAGCGCTGATTTACACACTCCCATAACGTTATAATTAGGTATTGCCTTTGTTGATTCGTATGTAAGAGTCAACATACTTCCTCCCTCTTTCATTATTTTAGAAGCTTCTTTAGCTACTTCAGTAAATGAAAAGCATGAGATAAGCATACTTCTAAGGAAATTTTCTCTTGATGTATTTAAATATTCACCAGAAAGTTCAGATTTATCGGAAAAAGCAACAGCATGAACTACAAAATCTATTACACCCCATTTATTTTTAATGTCTTCAAAAAGTTTTATAACTTCTTCTTTTTTTTCAACATCGCAACTAAAAGTCACTTTCGAATTCAATTTTTCTGCTAGAGGAATAACTCTTTTTTTTAATGCATCACCAAGGTATGTAAAAGCAAGTTCGGCGCCTGCTTCAGCTAGTTTTTGAGAAATTCCCCACGCAATAGACCTTTCATTGGCCACGCCCATGATTAATCCTTTTTTGCCTTTCATTAAATCCATTAATTACACCTTTTCAAAAACCAATGTTGCATTAGTTCCACCGAAACCAAAACTATTTGACATTACAGCGTTTAATTCAATTCCTTTTTCAACTTTCGTAACTATAGGATATTTCTTTGCCTCTTCATCCATGTCAACTATATTTGCAGAAGCAGCTATAAAATTATTTTTCATCATTATTAAAGAATAAATAGCTTCATGAACTGAGGTAGCTCCGAGAGAATGACCGGCTAAAGATTTTGTCGAACTAATTTTAGGTTTACTATCACCAAAGGCCTCTCCAACTGCTTTTAACTCGGTTATGTCTCCAACAGGAGTTGAAGTACCATGTGTGTTTATGTAGTCAATTTTATTTTTTGCAGTACTTAAAGCCATTTTCATACATCTCACTGCACCTTCGCCAGATGGTGCAACCATATCGTAACCATCGGATGTAGCACCATAACCTGTAATTTCAGCGTATATTTTTGCACCTCTTGCTTTTGCATGCTCATATTCTTCTAAAACCACTACACCACCACCACCAGAAATAACAAAGCCATCTCTAGTTTTATCATAAGGTCTTGAGGCTTTTTCAGGAGTATCATTATATTTTGATGATAAAGCTGTCATTGCATCAAACATTGCAGTCATAGCAAAATGAACTTCATCACTTCCTCCTGCAAAGATAATTTTTTGCTTACCAAGTTGAATTAATTCCATTGCATTACCTATACAGTGGCCACTGGTTGCACACGCGGAGCTAATTGTATAATTAACTCCTTTAATCTTAAAGGGGACCGCTAAAGTTGCCGAAGCTGTACTAGACATTGTTCTAGGTACAACAAAAGGACCCATTCTTTTGGGATTTTTATCTCTCGTTTTATCCGCTGCTAGTATTACATTTTCTATTGAAGGACCTCCAGAACCCATAATCATTCCAGTAGTAATGTTGCTTATATCTTTTTCTTCTAACCCAGAGTCCTTTACAGCTTCATTCATAGATATAAAATTATAAGCTGAGCCTGGGCACATAAATCTTATAAATTTTCTATCAACATGATCTTCAAGTTTAATCTTTGGTTTGCCATGGACATGACTTTTTAAATTATATTCTTTATATTCCTCAGAAAATGTAATTCCTGATTTTGAATTTAATAGAGAC